>JAJXTK010000254.1 GCA_021783935.1 Myxococcales bacterium
CTCGGCCGCTGGATGCCAGAGCTTCTTTCCGCTAGGCCTGTAAGAAGGAATCGCCCGAGAAATCAGGCTGTGGCGTAGCGGAACGGAGCCTCAGGCTGCGAAAGTCGGGCTAGGCCAGCGGCGCCGAAGCGGAGATCTTCACGTGCACCGAGGCGTGCGCGCTGCCCTGCGCTCCCGCGCTTCGGCCGAGGAACGGAGCTGCCACTCCGCGCCTCACCCTACGCGCGGTTGTGATCGTCACCCACGAGCATGACCGCGCGCGTCTTCTTGGCTACCCACGCTGACGCGGAACCCGGGTCCCGGTGATCCCGGTGGAAGTGGGACCCGATCAGGCCGGTGGTGACAGGGGAGACCTGCTCGAGATCCGCGACCTCGACGCGCACGGCGCCGATCGTCAGCACGGCACCTCCCCCGAGCGTCCCGGTCACCGTCACCGGGACCAACGCGGCCGTGCGCCCGAGACGCTCACGCCACCACGCGAGCCGCTGAGCCTGCACGCCCGCCTTACGAGAGAACGTCGTCAGCGCCTCGCCGCTCGCCTCCCACGCCGCGAGCGCCGCGCGCGCCTCCGTCTCCGTCCAGCGCTCGCCCGTCCCGATCTTCCGCCGCCATGCCTCTGCCACCGGTGCCTCCTACGCGGCGCCCCGGGCGCGCGCGCGAGGGCGAACGTCGGCGATCGGGCAAGAGGTCACGAAGTACTGTCGGGCGAGTGGACGCTCGTGCGCTGATCAACGTCGCCTGCGGGCGCGGCGCACGAGCGCGAGCGCGGCGATTGCGCCGAGCGCGGCGACGAGCGAGCCCTCGTCTCCGCGCCCCCGGATCGAGCAGCCGCCGCCGCCGACCCGGAACACGGGCTCGCGCGCGGACGGAGACGACGCGTCGACGACGGCCGCATCGGCGTCGGTCGCGTCGGTCGCGTCCACGCCCGCGTCGGCCACGCAGTCGTCGGCGCGGCCTGGAAACGAGGCGCTGCCCGCGTCGTCGCCCGCGGCGATCGTGCCCGCGACGACCGCGTCGATCCACGGCAGCGCGCGCACGGCGCGGACCGCGTACGAAGAGGTCGCGCACGCGGCCTCGTCGCCGAAGCTCGTGACGCCGACGACCTCCTCGACGCCGTCGGCGGCGGGCACGAGGAGCGGGCCGCCCGAATCGCCATGGCACGCGTTTCGGGTCGCGTCGCCGAACGCGAACAGCGCGCTGCACGCGACCGTGACGTCGACCGGCGCCGAGCGGCGCACGCCGCGGGTGTCGAGATCGGTCGCGACCGACATGCCGAAGCCGACGACCGTCGCCGTGCCGCCGCCGAACGAGGTGCGTCGCACGCGCATCGGCGCGATGGGCGCGTCCGCGTCGAGCACGACGGCGCCGAGATCGACGCCGTACGCGAAGTCGTCGAGCGCGCCGAAGCTCGGATAGGTGAGCACGCGCGCGACGTCGCTCGGCGCGGTCGGGGAGGCGGCGCGCGCGCCGAAGCCGACCACGAGATCGGCGGGCGCTTGCCCGAGCGTGCAGTGCCCGGCCGTGAGCACGACGCGCGGGGCGACGAGCACGCCGCTGCACAGCTCCGGCGACGCGGCGTCGACCGCCGTCACGATCGAGACCACGGCCGCGTGCGCGTCGTCGGTCGCGCCGCCTATGACCTCGTCGCGCGCGCGCGCGATCGCGCCCTCGTCGCGCCCGCACGCGGAGAGGCACGCGCACAGGCACGCGGGGACGATCAGCGACGAGCGCGCACGCATGCACGACGAGGATGACAAAAACGCGCGCTCCCGGCCATCGGAACGGCCAGGAGCGCGGCGCCCGATCGCGCGCAGATCAGTCGGCGTAGAGCACATGGTCGGCGATCAGCTGCTGGACGGCCGGCGTCGGCTTCGCGAGCCGCACGAGGTGGTCGCGACGGATGCCGACGAACGGCCGCTGCACGCCGGCGCCCAAGCGGTTCATGAGCGTGTTCGTGCCCACCGAGAAGACCTGGAGGTTGCGCACCGAGAAGTCGCCCTCCATCTTCGTGAGCCGCACCTGGCCGGCGTCGAAGCGCAGCGTGACGACGTGATGGCCGGCGTCGTACGTGTCGCCGGTGTGCGCGATCGCGAGCGTGTGCTCGTCGCCGTCCGAGCCGACGACGGTCAGCGTGCCGCTCACTTCGAGGCGGTCCGTCGCCGCGGCGTCGAGCGGGACGTCGACCTCGAACGCGGTGATCATGCCGTCGGAGTCCTTGATCTCGCGCGTCGCGGTGACCTGCCCGAGGCGCGCGGTCGGCACGCCGAAGTGGAAGCCCGCGCGCCCTTGGCGGAGGAAGCGCGCGCCGCTCGGCGTCGTCCCCTCGGCGCGCACGTCGGTGAGGTAGGCGCCGACCGGGCTCGACTCGGTGAGGCCGGTGATCGTCGCGCGGTAGACGCCGCCGCCGACCTCCGAGAACGTCACGCCGCCGCCCTTGTTCATCTGCTCGTCGAGCAGGCCCGAGGTGAGCTTCGCGCCGGTGATCGGCGTCGCGCCGTCCTTGAGCACCACGTCGACGGTGGCCGTGTTGCCGAGCAGGTACTCCGCGCTCGACGGCGTGATCGTCATCGTCACGTGCGAGAGCGGCTGGCGCGCCTCGATGGCGAGCCCGGTCGCGGCCGCGCGCCCCTTCACGACGACCTTGTAGACGCCGGGCTTGTGCCCCGCGAGCGGGATCATCGTCATCGGCGGCGCCTTGCTCGGATCGACGCCGGGCTTCGGCTTGCGCACGTTGACGACCACGCCGTCGGGATCGAGCACCTGCACGTCGGCGAGCGCGGCCCGGATCGACATCTCGTCGTCGACCTGCGGCGCGAGGAACAGCGTCGCCTCGCCGTCGGTCGAGTCGATCGCGATCTCGTGCACCGACTCGGCCGCGCCCTTCGGGTGCAGGTCCATCAGATCGCTCGTGACCACCGGCTCGACGTCGAACGTCGGCAGCTTCTCCATCGGGTTCAGCGGCATCGACATCTGCACGAGCTTCGCCGCGGGCAGCCCCGCGACGACGCGGGCGAAGAGCTTCGTCGGGACGACGTCGCGCGGCGTGCGCACGGTCGGCGCGACGGTCTGCGCCGCCGCCGGCGCCGCAGGCGCGCTCGACGTCGGGTTCGGCTCCGAGGTGGTGTTCGAGCACGCGGCGAGGAGCCCGAACGAGGCGACGAGGAGGATGCTGTGGAAGGTCTTCATGGCCTTGTCTCCCATCTGTCCGTTCGCGCTCAGTGCGTCGCCGTGTAGCCGAGGTACTCGACCGCGCTGTCGGTCGAGCTCCACGCGATGTCGTAGCAAGTGTTGGTCGTGCCCGCGCCGGAGTTGACGCAGTCGTCGGGGCCGGTGCCGCCGTTCGCGGCGTCGTAGCCGTACTTGGCGACGAGGCAGAGATCGCAGGTGCCGTCGCCGAGCCAGCTGTCGTCGCAGCCCACGCCGCCGTTGCCGTAGTACTTCGCGTTCGAGTAGCCCGTCGCCGAGAAGTCCTGGGGCGCGACGTAGCCGTTGTCGCCGCCGTAGGCGACGTAGCAATCGACGTCCGTGTTCGAGTCGGTCTGCATCGAGCTCGTGCAGCCGTAGAAGTACGTGCTGCCGCTCCAGCCCTGCGTGGTCGCGTTGCACGCCTGCGCGGCGGGCGCGATCTGGTAGTCGGGCGGCGGCGACGAGAAGGTGCCCTGCAGCGCGCCGTGGATCTGCGAGGCGACCCTGCTCCCGACGCCGTGGCAGCTGCGACGCGACTGGTTGTGATTGAGCCGACCGTCGCCGCCGTACGGGTCGGTGCCGACGAGCGTCGAGCTGTTCGTCCCGATGAAGCCGTCGGTCGGCGCGTTCCACGAGCCCCAGCCGTAGATCTGCGCCGCCTTGAGGCCGACCGTCGTGCCGTAGCCGCCGCACCACGCGTCGCTCGACCAGATCGAGGCGTAGACGTTGGAGCCGTACAAGGCGACCGTCTCGATGCCGCCCGGCGTCGTGCCGGTCGCGAAGGTGCCGTTGCTGTTGTACGTCGCCATGTTGGCTTGGATCTGCTGGTTCACCGCGGGGTTGTTCCAGCTCGATCCGCCGAAGAACGTGAGGATGCTGTTGCCGATGCTCGCGATCGTGCCCGCCGAGGTCACCTTGTCGGCGAGCGGCGTGCCCGCGTTGTCGCCGGCTAGGAAGATGACCTTCTGGATGACGGCGATGACGTCCGACGCGGTGTGCCCGTTGGGCGTGACGGCGGTCGGATGCGCGAGCAGGTAGCGGATCGGGTTCGATCCGTTGGAGTGGGTGACGACGACCACGTCGTAGATCGCGCCGTTGTTGCCATTCCAGTAGTAGTCCCAGAGCTGATCGGCGACCGTGCCCCACGTCTGCATCGCGTTCTGCGACGCGCCCGGGTAGCCCGCGACGCCGTACGACCACTGGCCCGAGCCGTCGGGCGAGGTCGCCATCTTCTGCAGCGACGACGCCGTCCAGTAGTCGTCGACCGCGCCGGCGCTGGTGTAGCCGCACGAGGTCTTGCCGCTCGCCTGGAAGGCGGAGGTCGAGCTGCTCGGCGGGCAGTAGTCGCCCGTCCCGTGGACGAAGAAGACGCCGTCGGCCGAGGGCGTCGCGCTCGCCGTCGCCGCACCGAGCATCGCCGTCGCCGCCGCCGCACTCGCCACAAGGGTCTTGAGGGTCGTCCGCATGGAGGGCCTCCGCGCCGTTCGTCCGCGAGGAGACACAGCAGCCATCAGGCCAACGGAAATTGGCAGCCGCATGGAAGCCGCGTCGCATGCGGAAAAGGGCTCGAATCGAGCCAAATCCGCAGTCGAAGGCGCGCTGGACGTCCGCCCCGTCGAGCGGAACGGAGTTCGGGTTCTGAACGGTCCTCGGGTTCAGGATCTGAACTTCGTTCATTTTCTTAGCGTGACTTGACCACCCGAGAGCGCCTCAACGCGATCGGCGCCTCGGCTTCGCGGCCCCCGTCGCGCTTCTCGAGGCCGACTCGTCAGACCTCCTGACCTCCACAGGCTAACCGCTTGAAATCATTCGAAGTCGTTGCGCAAGCCGTGATGCCAAATTTCGGCCCGGTCGGGCCCGCGGACCGACGCTTGCGCAGCGACGCTCCGCGCCTCCTCCCTCGCGGGCATCACGACGAGGCGCCCAAGTCAGGAGGTCTGACTCGTAGGCGCGCTGCACCCGGACGAACTCGCGCGCGTCGCCGCCGCGATCGCGGTGCGTCTCGAGCGCGCGCTTGCGGTAGGCGCGCTTGATGTCGTCATGGAACTCCCCGCTTCGGTGGACAGCGGGACCATGCAGCCATCGGTCTCGTACAGGCTTCGCTCATGAACTTCACTTCGAGCTCAATCGGACTGACGTAGCCGATCGCCGAGTGCCGAGTGCCGACGAATCGGGTTGTAGAACCCATCGATGTAGTCAGCGATCGCGGCGATCGCGGCGCCTCTCGTGAGGTAGACAGCACCGTCGCCGCCGTCTTCGACGACGAGCGATCGAAGCTCCTCGCGCTCCCCGATCAGCTCCCGAGCACCGACCTCGTGACGCCGATCGCGGTCGACAAGACCGCTTTCGTCCGACTCGACACCAACCGCTACTCGGTGCCGAGCGAGTACGCCCGGCGCACCGTCACGCTCGTGGCCTCCGACCTCGAAGTGCGACTGCTCGACGGTGACCGCGAGATCGCACGACATCCGCGCGGATGGGGCAGAAACCAGTACGTCGAGCTCCCCGCGCATCGCGAGGCGCTGCTCGCGCACAAGAAGCAAGCGCGTGATCTCAAGGGCCGCGACCGGCTCGACGCCGAGGTGCCCGACATCCGCGTGCTCGTCGATCGCTGGGTCGATCACGGACGAAACCTTGGCGGCATGGTCGGCCGCACCGTGCAGCTACTCGACGACTACGGCGCGCCGACCATGCGACTCGCCGTCGCCGAGATGATCACGCGCGGCACCCACGACATCGGCGCCCTCGCGATCCTCTGCGTGCCGGCTCGACCGGCTCTGGCTCGAGCCCCGCGCTCGAAGCCCTTGGTCCCCTAGAGTGGGACGTGTGCCGGCCCGACCCGAGGACGCACTGCCTCGGGGCGCGGGAGCGGCGACCGAGGCATCATGGGATCTAGTCCCCTGAGGTGGGCGCACAAGGGGCATGGACCTCGTTGCTTGCACGAGGAAAGCGACGAGGCGGCCTTTGCGGCAAGCGTCGCAGCGCACTCGGAGGAAGCCGTGCTCGAAGAGCCCGCAGTCGAGGTTGGCCCCGGAGGCGCGGGCGACGTACTTCGGGAGCGGGGCGGCATCGCGCTCGGCGGCGAGGTCGAGGAACGCGGTGAGGTGCTCGCGGACGATCGCGTAGAGGACCCCGGTCTCGGGGCGGTGGCGCTGGTGCTGGGGCGAGGCGCGCGCTTCGGGCACGGGCACGGGCACGAGATCGTGGTCGTTCCCAGCGCCGGCGCCGGTCCCGAACTGGACGCTTCAGCTCTCGGCGGCCAGGTCCGTCTCGAGCCGGCGAAGAAGCTCCCCACGAAGAGTCAGGGCCGCCGCCGTCTGCTCGGGGGTCCAACGCACGACGGTCGCCAAGCGTTCAATCGGAAGCGCGCGAATTACCTGGGCGAGTCCGTGCCGCGAGAAGCCGGTGAACTGGGTTGCGGCGTCCGCAAGGGCCCGGTCGAGATCGCCGCCGTTGTCGAGCAGCGCGCCCACGTCCTGAAGATCGCGCGGCTCGGAACGGTCGAAGAGCGCCATGAGCTTCCGCACGAGCAGCTCGTGCGGCGAGTCGACCGCGATCGTCGCCCCCTCGACGTTCAGCGAGCGAGGTTCTTCGGACGCCGGGGACCAGTTGCCGATCAGCTCGAGCAGCACGGACTCGCTCGGGTCACGCACGTGGATACGGACGTGGTCGCGCTCGAGCGTCTCGGCTCGCACGTCGAGGCCTGCCGCCGCCAGGCAGCGCTCGACCTCGACGGGAAGCAGCCCGAGACCTCGGCGGTCGCGCGGCGTGAGATCCAGGTCGCGCGTCGTTCGGTGAAGCGTATAGAAGCCCCCGAGCGCGGCCCCGCCCGTCAGCACCCACGGCAAGGTCGTGCCGCGCGCCATGAGGCCGAGGATTCGCTGTTGGAGCGGAGAGAGCCTACCGAGGGACACGCTCGCCGTCCTCGTCCACCGCGAGTCGGCGGCGCCACATCTCGCGCGTGTGACCGAGGTAGCGGCGCACTCGTGGCCAGAGCGCGCGCGCATCCTCCTGCGTGACGAAGCGGAGGGCATCCGCGGGCTTCGCCTGTCGCATCACCTTGCCGACGATGTACGCGCGGACCTCGTCGTCGGGACTCCTGAGCGCTGCCTCGAACTCCTCGAGCGTCATGTCGACGTCCCACAGGAAGTACGGGCGCCCGTTGCCGTCGACGAGCTCTTCAGCGAGGGTCGGCGCGTCGACTTGGGTCTGCATTTCGGCCGCGTGCACGGTGTAATCATAGCACCGGCCCGGTGGGGTGCCGCTCGCGCGCGTGCTTCGCCATGCGCTCAGAGAGACCCGCGTCCGTCCACGTCGAACTGCGCGGATGCTACGTTATGTCAACTCGCGCCCTGGAATCCGTGGGGGACGGCTTGCACTTTCTAGCCCCCGTCGCGCGCGAGGACGGGCCCGCGCGGCCCCTCGACGCCGATGCGATCGACCGCCTTCGCGCACCTCGCGTAGTACCCCTCGGTCGAGTACACCGCGGAGAGCAGCTTGGCGTAGCCGCGCAGCAGCGCGACCTCGCCCATCTTCGGCTCGAAGTTCGGCCGCGCGAACGTGTCGCCGTTGGTGCGCTCGCGCAGGCGCCCCTCGCTCGCGAGCCGGCGCGCGAGCTGGGTGCCGGGCAGCGCGGTGAGCATCCCGATCATCGCGAGCGGGATCGCCGAGGCGGCGATGAACTCGCGCTGCGCCTCGAGCGCCGAGAGGTCGTCGTGGTCGAAGCCGACGATGAAGCCCCACATCACGTCGAGCCCGGCGCGCGCGATCGTGTCGACGGCCGCGACCAGATCGACCCCCACGTTCTGCTTCTTGTTCGCGTTGCGCAGCGCCTCCGCCGATGGCGACTCGATGCCGAGGAAGACCGCGTCGATGCTCGCAGCGACCATGCTGCGCAGCAGCTCCTCGTCGGCCGCGTGGTTCACGCTCGCCTCGGTGTAGAACGTGAAGGGGAGGCCGCGCTCGCGCTGCTAGCGGGTGATCTCGGGCAGGAGCGCCTTCACCGCGCGGCGGCTGCCGATGAAGTTGTCGTCGACGAAGAACACCGAGCCGCGAGGGCCGCTCGCGCGCAGCGCCTCGAGCTCGCCGAGCACCTGCGCCGTCGTCTTCACGCGCGGCACGCGCCCGAACATCTCGATGATGTCGCAGAACTCGCAGCTGAACGGGCACCCGCGCGAGTACTGGACGCTCCTCGCCCCGTAGCGCGAGGGGTCGACGAGGTCCCAGCGCGGCGTTGGCGAGGTGGTCACGTCGGGGCGCTGGGGTGTGGTTCTCCTGCTGAGCGAGTGGTCGCGTTCTAACAGCCCCCATCCCCAGCCCTTCCCCCGCGGTGCGGGGGAAGGGAGCGGGAGGCGGCGGCGCAGTACGATCGAAGCGTGTCGAGCACG
>JAJXTK010000255.1 GCA_021783935.1 Myxococcales bacterium
TCGAACGCGAGGCTCAGCGAGTTGATGCAGTAGCGGAGCCCCGTCGGGGCGGGGCCGTCGGGGAAGACGTGACCGAGGTGGCCGCCGCAGCGCGCGCAGACCACCTCGGTGCGACGCATGCCGAGGCTGCGATCGTCGTGCTCCTCGATCGCGGCGGCGGAGGCGGGCGCGGTGAAGCTCGGCCAGCCGCACCCCGAGTCGAACTTCTCGTCCGAGCGGAAGAGCGGCTCGCCGCACCCGGCGCACGCGTAGGTGCCGACCTCGCGGTGGTCCCAGAATTCGCCGGTGAACGCGCGCTCGGTGCCCTTCTCGCGCAGCACGTGGAAGCGCGCAGCGGAGAGCCGCGCGCGCCAGTCGGAGTCGGGCTCCTCGAGCTTGGGCTTGGGCATCGCGCCGTTGGATGTCGCGCCCGTCGGCTCGGGATCCGACGAGCTCGAGGCCGCGAGTTCGGCCGATCGAGCGCGGCGCACGCGGGCGCCGCCGGCGCGCGGTTGCCGAGAACTAGGCCGCCCTCGTGGCGCCAATGTAGGTTCAAGTGCGCAGGAGGTGCCACTTGGACGATTTTCTCTCGACCGCGACCGACCGCCACTCGATCCGCCGCGCCGCCCGATTTTCCTGCGAGGTGGTCCGCGAGCGCGACTTCCGCCGGCTCGCCGTGCGCACGCTCGACATCTCCTACGACGGCATGCTGGTCGAGTGCGACCTGCCGGTGCTCACGGGCGAGTCGGTGATCTTCTCGCTCCACCTCGCGCGCCTCGGGGCATGGATCGACGGCGAAGGGGTCGTCGCGCGCGTGGTGCACGCGCGGCGTCCGCTCGACGGCTCGCGCGCCGTCGCGATCGCGTTCGCCGGCCTCGATCCGGCCACGCGCGAGCTGCTGCGCCTCGGGGTGCGCGGCTACCCGCCGCCGCTGCCCGCGCGCGAGCCGCGCATCGACTTCGCCGCCACCGCCCGCAACATCTCGCTGCTCGCGTGAGCCAGCGAACGGAGCTGCCCATGGTCCTCCCGGTCGTCGGCATTCTCGTCGTTCTGTTCGTCCCCGTGATGGCGCACGGCATCGCGCACGAGCTCGGGCTCGACCGCGAGCCGCGCCGCCTCGAGCTGTAGCCCTTCTCGGTTCCCGCGCGTCGACGTCGGCGATAGGCACGCCGCGCGTGCGGAACCTCCCCGACGGCTGGCGTCGTCACCTCGTGCTCGACGAGCGCGTGTGCGTCGCGCTCGAGCGCTTCGTCGACGCCGAGCGCGCCGGCCGGCGGGTCTTCCCCCCCGCAGAGCTCGTCTTCGCCGCGCTCGAGGCGACGCCGATCGACGCCGTGCGCGTCGTGCTGCTCGGCCAGGACCCCTACCACGGCCCGGGGCAGGCCCACGGCCTCGCCTTCTCGGTGCCGCGCGGCGTGCGCAGGCCTCCGTCGCTCGCGAACCTGCTCGCGGAGCTCGAGGCCGATCGCGGCGTGCGCGCGCCCGACCACGGCTGCCTCGAGGCGTGGGCCGCGCGCGGCGTCTTGCTCCTGAACACCTCCCTGACCGTGCGCGAGGCGGAGCCCGGCTCGCACGCCAGGCGCGGCTGGGAGCACGTGACCGACGCGGTGATCGACGCCCTCGTCGCGCGCCCTCGGCCGTTGGTCTTCGCGCTCTGGGGCGCGCACGCGCAGAAGAAGCAGAGGCGCATCCGCGCGCCGCACCGGATCGTGCGCGGCGTGCACCCCTCGCCGCTCTCGGCGCACCGCGGCTTCTTCGGTAGCCGTCCGTTCGCGGCGATCGACGCGGCGCTCGTCGAGCTCGGCGGCGCGCCGATGGACTGGCGATTGGGCTGACCATTTGGCGCTCTTCGCGATCATGTCAGCAATGGCAGCAGCGCGACGCCGCGGCACCGCAGAGCTCAGCTGCACCCATAACGACTCGATGTGAAGCGTCGCTTCGCGCATGGGCCTCTCCGTGCTTTGGTCCGGCTACCCATGGGTCGCATCTACCGCTCGCTCCCTCCGAAGGGCTCCAAGATCGGCATCGCCTTCTCGGGGGGCCTCGACACCCGCACGGCCGTCGCTTGGATGGCCTTCCGCGGCATCGACGTCTACGCGTACACCGCCGATCTCGCCCAGCCCGACGAGGGCGACACCAACGAGATCCCGTCGATCGCGACGCGCCACGGCGCCAAGCAGGCGCGCCTCGTCGACTGCCGCGAGGCGCTCGCCCGCGAGGGGATCGTCGCCATCCAGTGCGGCGCCTTCCACCTGTCGACCGCCGGGCGCCGCTACTTCAACACGACCCCGCTCGGCCGCGCGGTGACCACGACCGCGATCGTGCGCGCGATGCGCGAGGACGGCGTGCACGTCTTCAGCGACGGCTCGACCCACAAGGGCAACGACATCCAGCGCTTCTTCCGCTACGGCGTGCTCGTCGATCCCGACCTGCGCATCTACAAGCCGTGGCTCGACGAGAAGTTCGTCGGCGAGCTCGGCGGGCGCGCCGAGATGAGCGCCTACCTGCAGAGCCTCGGCTTGCCGTACTCCACGAGCGCCGAGAAGGCCTACTCGACCGACTCGAACCTGCTCGGCGCGACGCACGAGGCCAAGGCGCTCGAGCACCTCGATCACGGCATGACGATCGTCGAGCCGCTCATGGGCGTCCCCTTCTGGCGCGACGACGTGAAGATCGAGCGCGAGCGCGTGACGCTGACCTACGACCGCGGCTACCCCGTCGCGATCGACGGCAAGCGCTTCGAGGCCTTCTTCCCGCTCGTGGCGGCGGCCAACGCGATCGGCGGACGCCACGGCCTCGGCATGAGCGATCAGATCGAGAACCGCGTGATCGAGGCCAAGAGCCGCGGCGTCTACGAGGCGCCCGGGATGGCGCTCTTGCACGTCGGCTACGAGCGGCTGCTGAGCGCGATCCACAACGAGAACTCCACCGAGATGTACGCGATGCTCGGCCGCCGCCTCGGCCGGCTGCTGTACGAGGGGCGCTGGTTCGACCCCGAGGCGATGATGCTCAAGGACGCGCTCACGCGCTGGATCGCCCCCGCCGTCGCGGGCAGCGTGACGATCGAGCTTCGCCGCGGCGAGGACTACACCATCGTCGACACCAAGCCGGTCCACTCGGCCTACGCGCCCGAGAAGCTCTCGATGGAGAGGGTCGAGGCGGCGCCCTTCACCCCGGATGATCGCGTCGGCGCCCTCGAGGTGCAGAACCTCTCGGTGCTCGACAACCGTGAGCACCTCTTGCACCACCTGCGCAGCATCGGGGCGCTGCCGGCCAACGCCGACGACCTCGGGGGCTTCCTCGCGCACGGCCCCTCGGCCTTCCCGACGTTGCCCTCGAAGGAGTAGCGAGGAGGAGCGATGAGCACGATCGCGCGCACGGGTGCGACGGGCGGGGCGGGCATGCTGCCCGAGCTCGTGGCGTGGTCGTCGTCGTTCGAGCACGATCGAGCCTTTTTGCACGAGGATCTGCTCGGCAGCGCCGCGCACGTCACGATGCTCGCGCGCCAGAGGCTCGTCGAGGTGCAGGACGCCAAGGCGCTGCGCGACGCGCTGCTCGCCATGCACGCCGAGGCGACGGCCGGCGAGCTCGCGCTGCCGCCGCACGAGGAGGACGTGCACATGGCGGTCGAGTCGGAGCTCGGTCGCCGCCTCGGTGCGGTCGCGGGGCGCCTGCACACGGCGCGCTCGCGCAACGATCAGGTCGCGCTCGATCTGCGGATGTACGTGCGCGCGCAGGCGGCGACGACGCTGCGCCAGACGGCCGATCTCTGCGCGTACCTGGGCGAGCGCGCGCGGGCCGAGCGCGACGTGGTGCTGCCGGCCTACACGCACCGGCAGCGCGCGCAGCCGATCTCGGCGGGCCTGCTCTTCGGCGCGTGGGCCACGCAGCTCTCGCGCGCGGGCGATCTGCTGGTGCACGCGCTCGACTCGTGCGAGCGCTCGCCGATCGGGGCGGGCGCCTGCTCGGGGAGCTCGCTGCCGATCGATCGCGCCCTCACGGCGCGGCTGCTCGGGTTCTCGCGCGTCTCGCTCAACGCGCTCGACACGGTCGGCGATCGCGACTTCGCGCTCGACTGGACCTGGGCCGGCGCGCGCGTCTTGCTCGCGCTCTCGCGGCTGTCGACCGACGTCATCGACTTCGCGACGAGCGAGTTCGGCTTCGTCGCGCTCGACGGCGAGATCGCCGCCGGCTCGAGCATGATGCCGCAGAAGAAGAACCCGGACATGTTCGAGCTCGTGCGCGGCGAGTCGGCGCGCGGCGTCGGCAACGTGGTCGCGATGCTCACGCTCGTGAAGGGGCTGCCCACCGGCTACAACCGCGATCTGCAGGAAGATCGCCGTGCGACGCTCGAGACCGGGCCGCTCGTGCAAGGGGCGCTGCGCGCGGTGTCGCTCTCGCTGCCGCGCGTCGCCCTGGTGCCCGAGCGCTGCGCCGCTGCCCTCGCCGAGGGGTTCACCCAAGCGACCGATCTCGCCGAGGCCATGGTGCGCAAGGGGGTGCCCTTCCGCGAGGCGTACAAGGCCGTCGGCGCGCTGGTGCGCCACGCCGTCGACCACAAGAGATCGCTGGCTTCGATCTCGCCCAAGGTCGCAGCGGACTTCCACCCCGCGCTCGACGCCGAGGCCCTCGAGGCGCTCTCGCCCACCACGGCGGTGCACGCGAAGGAGAGCGAGGGGGGCACCGGCCCGCGCGCGCTCGAGGCGCAGCTCGCGGTGCTGCGCGAGCACGCCGAGCGCCTGCGCAAGCGCGCCGACGCGGTGCCGACGCTCGAGGCGATCGCGCGCGCGATCGCGAAGGAGCCGCTCGAGGGGTGAAGCGCGCGAGCCGGCGCGCCGAACACCTCGGGAGGGTGTCGGGCGGGCACCTCGGGGCAGCGCCTTCACCTCGCCGAGTCGGCGTGCGATGACGTGCTCCGTCGGAGGCCACGTCATGAGCAAGAAGCGCGATTTCTTCAGCATCTCCTCGCTGTCGTTGGACGAAGCCAAGCACGTGCTCGCCGTCGCGGCAGCGTGGAAGGCCGCGCCGAAGGGGGCCCAGCGCGGGCTGCTGCCGGGGCGCGCGGTGGCGATCGTCATGGAGAAGGCGAGCACGCGCACGCGCGTCTCCTTCGAGGTCGGCGCCGCGCAGCTCGGCGCGCACCCGGTGGTGCTCGGCGTGCAGGGGAGCCAGCTCGGCCGCGGCGAGCCGATCAAGGACACCGCGCGCGTGCTGTCGCGCTACTGCGATCTCATCGTCTACCGCACCTTCGAGCACCAGAGGCTCGTCGAGATGGCGAGCGCCGGGGCGCCGGTCATCAACGCGCTCACCGACGACGGCCACCCGGTGCAGGTGCTGTGCGACGTGCTCACGATGCTCGAGAACCTCGCGTCGAAGCGGGGCGAGCTCCCCTTCGAGCGCCTGCGCGGCCAGCGCGTCGCGTGGGTCGGCGACGGGTCGAGCAACATGGCGCGCTCGTTCGTCGAGGCCGCGCGCGTCTTCGACTTCCACCTCTCGATGGCGGCGCCCGAGGGGTTCCGCCCGCCTGCGTCCGAGATCGCCGAGGCCGGTCGGCACCTGTCGATCAGCGGCGATCCGCGCGAGGCCGTGAAGGAGTGCACGGTCATCAACACCGACGTGTGGACGAGCATGGGGCAGGAGGCCGAGACCAAGCGGCGCCTCGAGGCGTTCGCGGGCTACACCGTCACCGAGGCGCTCTGCGCTCGCGCGGCCAAGGACGCCATCGTCCTGCACTGCCTGCCGGCCCACCGCGGCGAGGAGATCGACGACGCGACCATCGAAGGGGCGCGCTCGCGCGTCTGGGATCAGGCGGAGAACCGCCTGCACGTGCAGAAGGCGCTGATGGCCTTCCTGCTCGGCGCCGCCTGACCTCGGGCGCCTTCGGCCTCGGCAAGGGGTCGTGGCACTTTGCCGCGGCCCTTCTGCATTTTTTGCCGCCGCGCAGAGGCGGGGTAACGACCGGGCGCGACGCTCGTCTGAAGTCCGATGGCGGTCGTGCAATCGGCGGCAGGATCGGAGCCCCCCCAGCGGCTCACCGACGCGGCGCGCCTTCGCCTGCTGGCCAAGCGCCTCGACGGCCACCCGCGCGCCGTCGAGGTGCTCGCCGCCGCCACCGACCTCGAGCAGCGGGTGCTCGCGATGGCGGCGCGCGCGCGCAAGGCGGCGGCGGGCTCGCTGGCGCGCATCGCGTTGCTCGAGCAGGCGATCGAGCTGCGCGTGGAGCTCGAGGCCCTCGTCGCGTTCGAGCTCGCCGAGCCGCTCCCGGTCGAGCGCGAGGCGGCGCTCGCGCAGCTGCCCCCCGGTCTCGAGGAGAAGCTCGCCGAGCTGCTCGGCGTGCCGATCGCGCCGCGCACGCGCCCGATCCTCGAGTCGTTCGCGCGCGACTGGCTCGAGAACGGTCGGGCCTTCGACGAGGTGTCGGCCTCGTTCGGCTTCGTCGAGATCGAGGCGCTGTCCATCGCCGAGGGGCGCGGGCTCCTGGTGCTCACGCACCACGGCTCGATCCTGCAGCTGTCGGCGCCGGTCGATCGCGCGGGCGCGCGTCGCTACGTCTATCAGAGCGTCTACGCGAACGATCGCGTGCCCGCCGAGGGGACGCTCACGCTGCGCGAGGCGGCGCGCGTGGGGCACGCGCTCGCCGCCGCCAAGCTGTGCACCTCGCGCATACGCAAGCTCCGCGCGGCGCCGCGGGCCGAGGGGCACGCCGAGGCGTCGTGGCGGCTCGAGCGCCAGACCTTCGCCAGGATCTCGACGCTGTGCGCGCCGTCCCCGCTGCTCGCCCCTTCGCCGACGGCGTGGGGCGTCGTCGCCTCGCGGGCCGGTGCGCCGATGCCCCCCTCGTCGCGGCGCCGAAGGATGCTCGCGGAGCTGTCGGCGAAGCTGGAGGGGCGCGTCGACGGCAACAGCACCATCGACGCCGAGCTCCTCGGGCTCTGCCTCGACCTGCAGCGTGACCGGCTCGAGGCGCGGGAGGCGGCCTTCACGCTCGATCAGATCGCCTCCTTCGCCACCGAGCGCGGCGAGCAGTGCGCCGTGTTCCACGAGACCGAGGGGGTGCGCGTCGTGCTCGTGAGGCCGGGCGAGGCGCCCGTCGAGATCCGCAAGGCCGACCTCGGCGGCCAGAAGGTGGTGCGGGGCGCGCCGCTGGCGCTGCTCGGCGAAGGGGGGCGCGTGCTCGCCCAGCTCGGCAGCGTGACCTCGATCGGGTCTCGACGCTGAGCTCCTTCGCGCACAGCAGCGCGCCCGCCCCTCGCACGCATTTCGCACCAACGGCAGCCGGAGGCGCAGGGCCTCCCCTCACCACGCCAGGGGGTCGAATGCCGACCAGAGCGCAAGTTCAGCGGGCGGTCCAGGAGCGCATCAGCTCGAGGAAGCACGACGACGCGCGCGCCAAGAAGCTCGCCGCGCGCAAGCCGCCGCACCCCGAAAAGCACCTGAGCATCCGCGCCGGGAAGAAGGCGACCTACGTGCTGGAGGATCAGCCCGCGGGGCAGAGGCCGCCGCGCAAGTCGACGCGCAGGGCCGCAAACCGCATGAAGGCGGACACGAACCTGAACCTCCGCGAGACGCGCCTGAAGACCGCGCCGAAGGCCCGGAGCCGCAACGCCAAGGCGCGGTCGACCCGCGTGCGCGGGCACGGCGCCCCTCACGCGTGAGCGCGCCCCATCACGCGCGCGCGTCGAGCACCTCGCGGAGCACGTCGGGTCGGTCGGTCATGATGCCGCCGACCCCGAGCTCCGCGAGGGCGAGCATCTCGGCTCGATCGTCGACCGTCCAGACGTTGACCCACTTGCCCAGCGCGGCGGCGGCCTCGAGGAACGGGCGATCGACGAGCGGCACGTCCATGAACCGCGCCGGCATGTCGATCACGGCGAAGCGCTCATCGGCCGCGGCCGCGTCGAGCGGCGCGCCCGACTTGAGCGCCATGACGAGCTTGGTGAGCGCGCGCTCCGGGTAGAAGTGGCATGCGTCGGGGATCGCCGAGAAGAGCCGCGCAGAGACCGCGTCGTCGGCGCTGCCGAGGCAGACGCGATCGAGCGCGCCGGCCGCGCGCAGCTCGTCGACGAGCCGCCGCTCGGCCCCTTCGACGTCGGTCTTCAGCTCGAGGTTCACGCGCGCGTCCGGGCAGGCGTCGAGCACCTCGCGCAGCGTCGGGATGCGCACGCCGCGCCCGCGGAGCGGGAAGCTCGCGCCGCCATCGGCGCTGAAGCGGTAGCCCGCGTCGAGGCCCCGCAGCTCCGCGAGGGTCATCGCGGCGATGGTCCCCTCGCCCTCGGTGCAGCGCGCGACGTCGGGGTCGTGGGCGACGACGAGCACGCCGTCGTGCGTGAGGTGCACGTCGAGCTCGAGGACGTCGGTGCGGTAGCGCGCGCACGCCATGCGGAAGGCCTCGAGCGTGTTCTCGGGGGCGAGCCGCGAGCCGCCGCGGTGCGAGATGTGCAGCGTCGGCCGGAGCCCCTCGAGGAACGCGTGTCGCGCCATGGCTGCCTCGCAGCGTAGCGCAGCCACGGCCGCGCTCGACCATTGACGCGGCGCGACCCGCCGTC
>JAJXTK010000256.1 GCA_021783935.1 Myxococcales bacterium
GGGTGGGCTCGGAGCTTGCTCTATCTCGAGGCGTCGTAAGCACCACCGGAAAGGCCGCGGGTAGCGGCGCCTCGAAGGGTGCGTGGTGACCCGACCCGGTTCGACTCCGGGGCTTACGATCCAAGCGAGGCTCGGCGTCCGGTCGGCGGGCGCCGAGCCGCACGACGCGCGCTTTTCGTGCGCGCGCGGCTCCGGTAGTCGTGTGGCATGCGCGTGCATGCCGTCGCCTTGAGCCGACACGGTGGTCCCGAGGTCCTCGAAGACGTCGACGTCGACGTCCCGGCGGCGCCGCCCCCCGGTCTCGTGCGCGTGCGCGTGCTCGCCACGGCGCTCAATCACCTCGATCTCTGGGTGCGTCGCGGCCTGCCGCACCTGAAGCTCGAGTATCCGCACCGGCTGTGCGCCGACGTGTGCGGCGTTGTCGAGTCGATCGGCGAAGGGGCGCGCGCGCCGGCGGTGGGCACCCGCGTCGTGCTCCAACCGGCGCTCTCGTGCGGGACGTGCGAGGCATGCCTCGGCGGGCGGGACAACTTCTGCCGCAGCTACGGGATCCTCGGCGAGCACTACCAAGGGGGCTCGATCGAGCTCTTCGACGTCCCCGCGTCGAGCTTGCTGCTCGCGCCGCCGAACCTCACGGTCGAAGAGTGCGCGGCGATCCCGTTGACCTACATGACGGCGTGGCAAATGGTCGTGCGCCGGGCGCGCGTGGCGCGCGGCGACGTCGTGCTCGTGCAGGCGGCAGGCAGCGGCGTCTCGACGGCGGCGATCCAGATCGCCAAGTCCCGCGGGGCGCGCGTCATCGCCACCAGCTCGAGCGCGGCGAAGCTCGCGCGCGCCCGGGCGCTCGGGGCCGACGAGGTCATCGACTACAAGGCGCAGGATTTCGTCGCCGAGGTGAAGAGGCTCACGGGCAAGCGCGGCGTCGACGTCGTCATCGAGCACGTCGGTGGCGAGACCTTCTCGAGGTCGATCCTCGCGCTCGCCAACGGCGGCCGCCTCGCCACCTGCGGCGCGACCTCCGGGGCGACGCCCGAGGTGGATCTGCGCCACGTCTTCTTCCGGCAGCTCGAGATCCTCGGCAGCACGATGGGCTCGAAGGCCGATCTCTTCCCGGTGCTGCGCGAGATCGAGGCAGGGAGCTTGCGCGCGATCGTCGATCGTGTGCTGCCGCTCGACGCGGCCGGGGCGCGCGAGGCGTCGCGGGCGCTCGAGGCGCGCGAGGCCTTCGGCAAGATCGTCCTGCGCGCCAAGGGGTGAGCCGCGCCCCTCGCGACGCCGGTCGGCCCCGAGCGCGGGTGCGAATCGTCGCGCGAAGCGAGCGCCCCGCGAGGTGGCGGCCGCCTCTCGGCGGGAGGTGCTACAACACGCCGCCCCGCCGCCGCCATGAGCTCGAACGCCCCCCCGTCGCCGACCTCGCCGCGCTTCTTCGTCGAGACGTTCGGCTGCCAGATGAACGTGCACGACTCGACGCGCATGGAGGAGGCGCTGCTCGCTCACGGCTGGCGTGCCGCCGACGCGCTCGAGGACGCCGACCTCGTCGTCTTCAACACGTGCAGCGTGCGCGAAAAGGCCGAGCAGAAGCTCCGCAGCGAGGTCGGCCGCCTCAAGCCGCTCAAGGCGCGGCGCGCCGATCTCGTCATCGCGATCGCCGGGTGCGTCGCGCAGCAGGAGGGGGAGACGCTGCTCGGCAGGCTCCCGCACGTCGACCTCGTCGTCGGCCCCGACAACCTCGGCGAGCTGCCGCTGCTGGCCGAGACGATCCGCCTCGGCGGTCCTCCCGTGGCGCGCACCGTCTTCGATCTCGACGCCCCCTCGTTCCTCGCCGCGACGCCCAAGCTCCCCGGGCGCGCCACCCCGGTCAGCGCGTACGTCACGACGATGAAGGGGTGCGACGAGCGCTGCTCGTACTGCATCGTGCCGTACACGCGCGGCCCCGAGCGCTACAGGCCGATGCGCGAGATCGTCGAGGAGTGCGCGCGCCTGGTCGACGCGGGCGCGCGAGAGCTCACGCTGCTCGGCCAGACGGTGAACAGCTGGCTGCCGCCGGACGAGTACGCGGCGCTCCCCGCGGCCGACGAGGGCTCGACCGCGCAGCGCGTGCGCGGCGACGCGTCGGCCTTCGCGGCGTTGATCCGGGCCATCGCGCGTGAGGTCCCGGCGCTGCGCCGCATCCGCTATGCGAGCCCGCACCCGCGCCACGTCACGCCGGATCTCATCGCGGCCCACGCCGAGCTCGACGTGCTCGCGCGCCACGTGCACCTGCCGGTGCAGTCGGGCAGCGATCGCATGCTCAAGCGGATGATCCGCCGCTATCGGCGCGACGAGTACCTCGCGCGCGCCGCGGCGCTCAAGGCTGCGCGCCCCGGGCTCACGCTGTCGACCGACGTGATCGTCGGCTTCCCGGGCGAGACCGAGGACGATTTCGCGCAGACGCTCTCGCTCGTGCGCGAGGCCGGCTTCGTGGCCCTGTTCGGCTTCAAGTTCTCGCCCCGGCCCCACACCCCGGCGCTCAAGCTCGCCGACGACGTGCCCGAGGAGGTCAAGGCCGAGCGGCTCGAGCGCCTCTTCGCCGTCGTCGACGCGCAGCAGCGGGCGCACCTCTCGTCGCTCGTCGGCGCCGAGGTCGAGGTGCTCTTCGAAGGGCCGTCCTCGCCCAACGAGAAGGAGGGCGCGGTCACCTCGCTCGCGAAGATCATGGGGCGCAGCGAGCGCAACGAGATCGTGCACGTAGAGGTGCCGGCCGGGCGCGACGGCGCGGCCCTGCTCGGCGAGCTCGCGAGGGTGCGCGTCGTGCGCGCGAACGCGCACTCGCTCGCAGGCGAGCTCGACGCCGCGACGGCCGTCGCGCTACCGACCGCGTCGAATGCCGCGGCGCGCCCGCCCGGGGCGCGGCGGTTGCAGGTGCTCGGAGATCGACATGGCCACGGGTGAAGCGCACAAGCCGAAGAAGTCGCTGCCGGTCTTCTCGGCCCTCGGGCTCAGCAAGCGCACGCTCCTCGAGCAGGCCGATCTGGGCGACGAGGGGGGCCCCACCGAGCGCGTGCTCGCCCCGTGGATCGGCCTCGGCGCGATGCTGACCTTCGCGATCATGGTGCCCCTCTCGATGGCGGCGATGGCGCTCCTGCGCTCGGTCTACGCGGGGAGCGGCGGGCGTCCGAGCCCGGTGCCGCTCTACGTCTTGTCGTTCCTCGTGCCGGCGATCGCGTCGCTCTCGGGCGGCTTTCTCATCGGGCGCTTCGGTCCGCGCGTCGGTCCCAAAGGGGGCGCGCTCTCGGGGCTGATCGCCGGCATCGGCATGTTCACGATCGCGATGGTCGGCGAGGTGCGCGCGGGGCGCGGCGTGCTCGCGGGGTTCTCGGCGCTCGTCATCATCCTTGTGACGACGCCGTCGTCGTGGCTCGGGGCGCGCGTGGCGCGAGCGGGCAAGCGCTCGGATTGACCGCAGGCGCGGTGCGCACGGCGACGCCGCGTCGCGCGGCGGCTCGGCGTCGGGGATGGCGTCGGCGACGGCAGCGGCAGTGGCAGCGGCGTCGGCATCGGCATCGGCTACGGCACCGGCACCGGCACCGGCACCGGCACCGGCACCGGCCACGGCTGCGGCATCGGCTACGGCTCCGGCACCGGCACCGGCACCGGCCACGGCTGCGGCACCGGCACCGGCACCGGCACCGGCACCGGCACCGGCATCGCCTACGGCCTCGGCTCCGGCACCGGCCTCGTCCATCGTCAGACGCGCTCCGTCCGCACGATCGCATTCCGCATGCAGAGAATCGGACAGCCGCGAGCTTCCCCTTCGATTGATCGCCGGGCAGTTGTGGGCCGATGAAGAGCCGGATCGAAGCGGTGCGGGCGATCGCGGAGTTGGGTCATGGGGCGCGCACCGAGCGCGTGCAGTCGATCGGTCGTCGCTGGGCGGCGAAGCCTCAGGCATCCTTCCCGGAGATGGTCGAGAGCGACGCCGAGTTGCTGGGTCTCAACGGGCTGCTCGAGAGCGAGGCGGTCCATTGCCAAGAGGCGCTCGCGGCGCACCCACGCGCCGCCGTCGAGCGGATCGACGAGGCGCGCAGCCAGACGGTGCTGGTCGTGCACGGCACCACGGAGCTCTCCTTCGGAGGCGAGTCGGTACGCGAAGGTCTCGGTCGGGTGGCGCGCACGACGCAGGGCAAGAGATCGCGCTGATGCGGCTCGAGCTGCTCTTGCGCCACGATCACCAGGGGATCGATCTCAAGAGCGATTGCGAGCGCGAGGTCATGGCCGCGCTGGTGCTCGCCTGGAAGCGCCCGATCAAGGTGCCGACCCAGAGCGACGACGGGCCGGTCATGCTCCGCCGCGACGGCAGGGAGCTCACCAGCGAGCCGGTGAGGTGGACCGGCGCGCAGCTCAACGCGGCTAGATCTCGGGGGTCGTCGGCGAGCGCGCGAGCATGCGCACCACCGGCGGCTCCTCGCAGAGCGAGACGACTTGCCAGCCGACACGGTCGGCGAGCCGAGCCAGCGACACGGCGTGGAAGAAGTTCAGGTGTTCGTGGGCTTCGAGCAGGCCGAGCGGCGGCACGACGCCGAGCGCTACCCGGAGCGTGGTGGAGCCGAATTCCACGGCTCGGAACAACGGACGCACGCGCAGCAACAGATCGATCCAGTGCTCGCCGATGAGCCCGCGCGTCGGACCGAGCAGGCGCGGACGCTCGAGGGGGACCTCCACGTAGAGCCACGAGCCCGGGCGACTCAGTCGCGTCAGGCGTGAGAGCATGGCCGCGGGCTCGGACGCGTGCTCGAGCACGTGCGCCACCAGCACGAGATCGAACGTGCGACCCTCGAGCGCAGCCTCGTGTGTGATCGCCTCAATCCCCGGCAGCGGCTCGACACCCGACGGATCGAAGACCGCGCGAAACCGACCGAGACCCTCCGGAATGAACTGGCCGCGATCGCCGCCGAAGTCGAGCACCGAGCCGACGAGCGCGAGGTCGAGCGACTCCGAGAGGAACTTCGCCAATCCCTGCCGACGAGCGCGGATCTCCGACTCAGCGCGGCCGAGGCGGTCGTTCAGTCGTCGTGTGTACCACCACTCGTGGCGGCGCCTCTCGCGAAGGTAGCCGTCGCCGCGGTAGCCCTCGTAGAGGCGCGCGACCTCCGAGTCGTCGAGGCGCGCGTCGAAGAAGCGAAGTCCGCAATCGGCACACTCGCAAAACCGCGTTCGACTCGGCGCCCCACCGAGCGCCCTTGCCGCCACGAACGGCGCGACGACCGCTGGCCAGGCATCGGAGTTCCGGCTACCGCAGCATGGGCACGACTCGGTCACGTACATCGACGTTCACCCTTCGCGAAACAGCTCGTCCGACCCATCGACCCTGAGCTTCGCGACGTCGCCCGGCACCTTCGCGAGATCGATCGACTTGCCGCCGAGGTAGCGCACGCCGCCGCCGTCGCGCAGGAACTCCGCGCGCTCGACGAACGACACGTCGCTGCCGCGCTGGAAGATGCGCGCGACGTAGAGCACGCGCGAGACGCCGTCGTGATCCTCTGCCTGCTGGTCGAGGAACGTCAGGCCCATGTACCGGTAGGAGCCGCTCGCGACCCTGAGCGCCGCGAGCACGGCATCGCGCCCCTTGTCGCGGTCGGGGTGGTGCGGGTGGAGCGTCTCCCAGAGGAGCTCGATCTCGCCGAGCGCGAAGGCGGCGTAGCGCGCGCGAACGAGGGTGGGCGCGTCCTGCGGATCGGCGTCGCCGCGATGGAAGGGGTGGCAGCAGGAGCCGTAGGTCTTGCCGGAGGTGCAGGGGCAGGGCTTGGATCGCGAGAGCACGGCCAGGCCCTAGAACGATCCGCGCGGCGGCGAAATGTCAGCGACCCAGCCGCTCGTAGGCGAGGCGCAGGCCGCCGAGCATCGCGGCGAACATGCCTAGAGCGAAGGTCGCGAGCGAGGCCGCGAGCGCGCTGCCGGCCGGCACGCCGACGATGCCGAACACCTTCACGAAGATCGCCTCGCGCTGTCCGAATCCCCCGGGCGTCACGGGAACGAAGATCAACAGCACGACCAACAGCGTGACACGCGCACAGCCGAACACGTCGACCGACGGCGCGAGCGATCGCACCAACGCGACGATCGCCGCCACGGCCGAGGCCTGAGTGCCGATGGACAACGCGAGGGCCTGAACGAGCGACCACGGCCGCGAGAGGGGAGCGATCGACACGACGCGCGCGCCGACCCACGGCAGCGCGGCGACGCGCGCCCGCCACCTCGGCCGCGTGGCGAGCAGCCTCGGGGCCCCGAACACGGCCACGGCCAGCGCGAGCCCGATCGACGAGGCCAGCGCGATCACCCAGCCGAGCCCCGGCACCGGCAGCGTGGGCCCCACGAGGGACGCGAGCAGCGAGAGCGCCAGCAGCGCGAACAGCCCCGCGAGGCGATCGACGAGCAACACGGCGTAGGAGGTCGCGAGCCCCGAGACCGCGCCGCGCGCGCGATAGCCGCGCACCGCTTCGCCGGCGATGCCCCCCGGCATCAGGTTGAAATACGCGCCGACGAGCGTGTCCATGAAGAGGCGCCACACGGCTGGCGGCGCCGCCGCGCCGTAGCCGCGAAGCAGGACGCGCCATCGCACGGCGCCGAGGAAGAAGCTCAGGAGCACCAGGGCGAGCGCCGCGAACAAGGTCGGCAGCCCGACCTCTTCGACGCGCCGCGCGGCCTCGAGCCAGCTCACCCGACGGCCGACCCAGACGATCGGCAGGACGGCTACGAGCGCGCGCACGAGCGTGCCTGTCCACCCGTTCCAGAGTCGAGTACATCGCGCCGTCGATCGCGTCATGTCGAGCGTGGCGCGACGAGCGCGCGCCCGTGCCGAAGCGTACGCGAAAGCCCGTGGCGTACGCCGCTCGATGTTCCGGCTACCATGGGCCCGCATGCGCGCGATGATCCTCTGCGGCGGCATGGGCACGCGTCTGCGAGAGCAGACCGAGACGCGCCCGAAGCCGATGGTCGAAATCGGCGGCCAGCCGATCCTGCTGCACGTGATGCGCCTCTACGCCCACCACGGCGTGCGCGAGTTCGTGCTGTGCCTCGGCTACAAGGGGCAGGTCATCAAGGAGTACTTCCTCGACTTCGAGGCGATGCGCAGCGACTTCACGATCGAGGTCGGCAAGGCCGGCGGCGCGATCGAGTACCACCGCGAGGGGCTCGAGGAGCTCGGCTTCAAGGTCACGCTCGCCGACACCGGCGAGGCCTCGCCCACCGGCGCCCGCGTGCTGCGCGGCGCGCGCTACCTCGACGGCGGCACCTTCGCCGTCACCTACGGCGACGGCGTCTCGGACGTGGATCTCACGGCCGCGCTCGCGTTTCATCGCGCGCACGGCAAGCTGGCGACCGTCACCGGCGTGCGGCCGCCGAGCCGCTTCGGCGAGATCGAGCACGACGCGGGGCGCGTGCGGGAGTTCAACGAGAAGCCGCAGGCGACCTCGGGGCTCATCAACGGGGGGTTCTTCTTCTTCGAGCCGGGCTTCCTCGACTACCTGCGCGCCTCGCCCGACACGATGCTCGAGCGCGAGCCGCTCGAGCGCTGCGTGCGCGACGGCCAGCTGATGGTCTACGAGCACGGCGGCTTCTGGCAGTGCATGGACACGTTTCGCGACTGGGAGCACCTCGAGGCGCTGTGGAGATCGGGGAGCGCGCCGTGGAAGGTTTGGCGATGAGCGCGCTCGCGGCGCTGGCGGGGCGGCGCGTCTTCGTCACCGGGCACACGGGGTTCAAGGGCTCGTGGCTCGCGCTGGCGCTCTCGGACCTCGGCGCGCGCACGCACGGCTTCGCGCTGCCCCCGCCGACCGCGCCGAGCCACTTCGAGCTCGCGTCGATCGGCGAGCTGCTCGCGAGCCACACGGTCGGGGACGTCCGCGATCTCGACGCGCTCGGCGCCGCGATCGACGCGGCCGACCCCGAGGTGATCTTCCACCTCGCCGCGCAGCCGATCGTCCGCGCTAGCTACGAGGCGCCGCTCGACACGTTCGCGATCAACGTCATGGGCACCGCGAACCTCCTCGAGGTCGTGCGCCGCCGCGGCCGCCCGTGCGTCGTCGTCATCGTCACGAGCGACAAGGCCTACGAGAACGTCGGCCAGGTGTGGGGCTACCGCGAGCGCGATCCGATGGGCGGTCACGATCCGTACAGCGCGAGCAAGGGGGCCGCAGAGCTCGTCGCGGCGTCGTATCGGCGCTCGTTCTTCGCGCCGGAGCGCGTGGCCAGCCACGGCGTCAAGGTCGCCACCGCGCGCGCGGGCAACGTGATCGGCGGCGGCGATTTCGCGCGCGATCGGATCGTCGCGGACGCGGCGCGCGCCCTCGAAAGGAGCGAGCCGGTGCGCGTGCGAAGCCCCGCGGCGATTCGCCCGTGGCAGCACGTCCTCGAGCCCGTGCACGGCTACCTGCTGCTCGCCGCGCGCATGCTAACGAGCGCGGAGCCGAGCCTGTTCGACGCGTGGAACTTCGGACCGATGCCCGGCGACGAGCTGCAAGTCGCCGAGCTGG
>JAJXTK010000257.1 GCA_021783935.1 Myxococcales bacterium
ATCGGCATCGGCATCGGCACCGGCTCCGGCCTCGGCACCGGCACCGGCATCGGCATCGGCATCGGCTCCGGCATCGGCACCGGCACCGGCATCGGCATCGGCATCGGCTCCGGCATCGGCATCGGCTCCGGCATCGGCTCCGGCTCCGGCATCGGCATCGGCATCGGCTCCGGCATCGGCATCGGTACCGGCACCGGCGACGCGCCCCCGTCGCGCCGCCGGCACCGAGGTGCCGGCCTCGACGGGAAAGCCCCTTCGGGGCTCCGGACTTGCGAGCGCACCGATCGCGGAGCCGAGCGCCAAGCCGGGCCTCGTCGGTGCAGGCCCCGGCCCCTTCGAGCGCCCCAGGGCTCTCACCGCCCCCGACGATCTCCGCGCTCTGCTCCGCTCCGCCTTCGGCTTCGCCGACTTCCGCCCGTTCCAGGAGCAGGTCTGCCGCGCGGCGACCGAGGGGCGCGATCTGTTGCTGGTCATGCCGACCGGCGCGGGCAAGTCGCTCTGCTACCAGCTTCCAGGGCTCGCGCGCGGGGGGACGACGCTGGTCGTGAGCCCCCTCATCGCGCTGATGGACGATCAGTGCGCGAAGCTGAAGGCGCAGGGCTTCTGCGCCGAGCGCATCCACTCCGGGCGCGGTCGGGCGGAGTCGCGCGCGGCGTGCGTCGAGTACCTCGCCGGGCGCCTCGACTTCCTGTTCATCGCGCCCGAACGGCTGCGCGTGCCCGGATTTCCCGAGATGCTCGCGAAGCGGCCGCTCGCGCTCATCGCGGTCGACGAGGCGCACTGCATCTCCGAGTGGGGGCACGATTTCCGGCCCGACTACCGGCTGCTCGGAGAGCGGCTGCCGACCCTGCGGCCGGCGCCGATCGTCGCGCTCACGGCGACGGCGACCCCCGACGTGCAAGACGACATCGTCGCGCAGCTCGGCCTCGAGGACGCGCGGCGGTTCATCCACGGCTTTCGTCGCCACAACCTCGCGATCGAGACCGTCGAGATCGCGCCAGGCGGGCGCGCCGACGCGATCCGCGAGCTGCTCGCCGAGCGCGCGCGGCGCCCGGCCATCGTGTACGCGGCGACGCGCAAGAACGTCGAGGAGCTCGCGACCGCGCTCGGGCGCCGCGTCGCGGCCGGCTACCACGCGGGGATGGACGCGGCCGAGCGAGAGCGCGTGCAGAGCGCGTTCCTCTCGGGCGCGCTCGACGTCATCGTCGCGACGACGGCCTTCGGCATGGGGATCGACAAGGCCGACGTGCGCACGGTGGTGCACGCGGCGCTGCCGGGAAGCGTCGAGGGGTACTACCAGGAGATCGGCCGCGCCGGGCGCGACGGCAAGCGCTCCATCGCGGTGCTGATGCACTCCTTCGTCGATCGAAAGACGCACGAATATCTGCACGATCGCGACTACCCGGACGCGTCGGTGCTCGCGGCGATCTACGCCGCGCTCGCGCCGACGCCGCGCGATCGCGAGGGGGTGCGCGCGAAGGCGGGGCTCGATGCGGAGAGCTTCGAGCGCGCGCTCGAGAAGCTCGCGATCCACCGCGGCGCGGTGCTCGCGCTCGACGGAACGCTCACGCGCGGCGAGCCGGGCTGGAAGAAGCCGTACCTCGTGCAGCGCGATCACAAGCTCGCGCAGCTGCGCGCCATCGCGCGCTACGCCGAGTCGCACGGCTGCCGCATGCGCGCGCTCGTGCGCCACTTCGGCGACCAAGAGGACGCGGATGAGCGCTGCGGCCTCTGCGACGCGTGCGCCCCCGAGGCGAGCGTGCTGGCCCGCCACCGCGCGCCGAGCGCGGCGGAGCAGGCGGCGATCGCACGCATCCTGTCGATGCTCGCGCGGGAAGGCGACCTCGCGACCGGCCGCCTCCACCGCGAGGGCTTCGCCGACGGCGCGCTCGATCGCCGCAATTTCGAGCACATCCTGGGCGGCCTGGTGCGCGCAGGGCTCGTCGAGATCGACGAGGCGACGTTCGAGAAGGACGGCAAGGAGATCACCTACCAGCGCGCGTCGCTCACGCCTGCAGGAAGGCTGCACGGCGCGGACGCCTCCGGCATCTCGCTGCCGAAGACGCGCGAGGCGAAGCCCAAGCGCGGCAAGGCGGCGAGCGCGGAGGCGAAGCGACGGGCCTTCTTCGCGAAGCAGGCGAGGCGGAAGAAGCGCGTCGGGCGCTGAGCAGAGACGCGGTCGGGGGGGGCGGTCGCGCTCCGCGAGGTCTTGAAGATCGTGGCGTGCATGCAGGCCGACGCGGGGGGCCTGCTCACGAAGGCCTTGTCTTCGACCTTGTCCGACGCCTCGTGGCTCCTCGCCCCTCGCCGCCATCCACGGCGGACAAAACGACGACGGCGACCTGGGTTTCCCGTGGTCGCCGCCTTCGAGTGCTTCGGTGGAGGTGACGTGGATCGAACACGCGACCTCTAGAGTGCGATTCTAGCGCTCTCCCAGCTGAGCTACACCCCCGAAACTCCACGCCTCACGAACTGTGCGTCGCGCGACGTGAGGGGGACCTTTTACTCGCCCCTCGGCACAAGTCAACCTCTTCTCGCATGTCGCTCACGTCCCGCGCGCCCACGCTCCTCTACGCCCATGGCTTCGCGAGCGGTCCGCGTTCTGCCAAGGGCGCCGCGCTCGCGCGCCATGAAGCCGCGCGCGGCCTCGAGGTGCGGCTGCTCGATCTGCGCGTGCCCGAACGAGAGAAGCTGCGGCTGTCCTCGATGGTGGAGGCGATTCGGCGGGCGGTGCCCGAAGGTGGGCGGGCGCTCGGCGTCGGCTCGAGTCTCGGCGGGCTCGCGATGGCGCGCGCGGCGGAGCAGGACGCGCGCCTCGTGGGGCTCGTGTTGCTCGCGCCCGCGTTTCGGCTCGTCGAACGCTGGCGCGAACGCATGGGCGCCGATGCGTGGGAGCGGTGGGTGCGTGCCGGCACGTGGCCGTATGACGACTACGCCCTGGGGGGCACGTTCGACCTCGACTTCGGCTTCATCGAGGACGCGACGCAGGTCGACGGCGAGCTCGCCTCGGCGCTCGGCGGCGCCGACGGGCTCGACCCGCGCTGGCCCGACGTGCGCGTGCCGACGGTGATCCTCCACGGCGCGCACGACGAGACGGTCGCGATCTCGCTTTCGCGCGCCTTTGCCGAGAGGCGACCGAACGTGCGGCTCGTCGAGCTCGACGACGATCATCGGCTCGCGAAGCCGACCTCGCTCGAGGCGATGTTGCGCGAGGTCGACGCGATGTCGTCGCGGCTCTCGGAGTAGCGCGCCCGCTCAGGTCTCGGCGAGCGCGTCGACCAGCCGGTCGAGGTCTTCCCTCGTGTGCTGCTCGGTGACCGCGATCGCGAAGCGATCCTTGAGCTGCGGGAAGAAGCGCCCGAGATCGACGCCGGCGAGGATCCCCTTCGCCTGCAGCGACGCGAGCAGCGGCGCCGCGTCCCCCTTCTTGCGGCGGACCACGATCTCGTTGAACGTCGGCCCCGCGTACGGCAGCTCGTACCCCTCGAGCGCGGCGATGCGCCCCTTGAGGTACTCGGCGCGCGAGAAGCACTGCTTGCCGAGCTCGACGAAGCCCGATTTGCCGAGCAGACACATGCGGATCGTGATGGCGAGCGCCATCAGCGAGTGGTTGGTGCAGATGTTCGAGGTCGCGCGCTCGCGGCGGATGTGCTGCTCGCGCGTCGAGAGCGTGAGCACGTAGCCGCGCTTTCCGCGCTGATCGACCGTCTCGCCCACCAGGCGACCGGGGATGTTGGTGAGGTACTCGCGCCCGTCGCGGCACGCGAAGAGGCCGCACCCTGGGCCGCCGAGCTGCGGGGGGATGCCGAGCGGCTGCCCCTCGCCGACGGCGATGTCGACGCCGCGAGCGCCGGGGCTCTCGACCACGGCGTACGCGACCGGCTCCGGGGTCGCCGTCACGCAGAGCGCCCCGTGGCGGTGCGCGATCTCGGCGATCGCAGCGACGTCCTCGAGCACGCCGAAGACGTTGGGGTCGCCCACGACGACGCACGCGACGTCGTCGCCCGCGAGCGCCTGCTCGAGGGCCGCGAGATCGGTGCGGCCGTTCGCGAGCGTGCCCGCGTGCGAGACCGTCGCGAGCCGGATCTGGCGCCCCTTCTTCCCGGAGGACGTCGCGACGGCCCCGTCGTGCGCGGCGGGATCGAGCCCCTGCAGGTACGTCAGGATCGTCTGCGTGTACTCGGGGTGCAGCGCGTCCGACAGGACGACCTTCGTCCGCTTGGTCACGCGTCGCGACATGAGCACCGCCTCGGCGGCGGCGCTGGCGCCGTCGTACATCGACGCGTTCGCGACCGGCAGGCCGAAGAGCTCGGAGACGATCGTCTGGTACTCGAAGATCGCCTGCAGCGTCCCCTGCGCGACCTCGGCCTGGTAGGGCGTGTAGGCCGTGAGGAACTCGCCGCGCAACAGGAGCTGATCGACCGTCGGCGGCACGTGGTGCGCGTAGATGCCGCACCCGAGGAACGACAGCGCGTCCTTCGCCGAGATCTTCGCGTCGAGCTCGCCCATGTGACGCATCAGGGCCGGCTCGGCGAGCGCGGGCTCGACGGCGAGCGGACGGCCGAGCCGGTTCTGGGCGGGGATCGGCTCGAAGAGCGCGTCGATCGACTTCACGCCGATCTTCGCGAGCATCTCGGTGATCTCGGCCTGCGTGTGCGGGAGGAAGCGCATTGTTTCGACCTTCGGTTCGGCGAGCGGCGAGACGGATGCAACGGGAAGGAAGAAAGGGAAGAAGGCGCCGGTCTCGGCCTGTAGCCTTCTTCCCTTCCTGTTCCGTTCTCAGTGATCGGACTCCGCGAGGTGCTTCTTGTACGCCTCGGGGTCGAGCAGCGCGTCGAGCTGCTTGAGGTCGCTCGCGTCGATGACCACCATCCAGCCCTTGTCGTAGGCGGCGTCGTTGACGTGCTCGGGGTGCGAGGCGAGCGCGTCGTTCACCGAGACGATCGTGCCCGAGATGGGGGCGTACAGGTCGCTCAGCGTCTTGACGCTCTCGACCGTGCCGAACGCCTTGCCGACCTCGACCTTCGTGCCGACCTTCGGGAGCTCCACGAGGGTGATGTCACCGAGCTGCTCGACCGCGAAGGCCGTGATGCCCACGCGCACCTTGCCCGCCTCGTTCTTCGCCCACTCGTGATCCTTGGTGTACCGCAGGCCGTCGGGGACGTTCACGCTCGCCATCTAGATCCTCCTCGGAAGTTCGGTCGAAATCGCTCAGCGCCCGGCGCGCTTGTAGAACGGGGTCTTGACCACGACCGCCTCGACGTCCTTGCCGCGGCAGTCGACGAACAGCTTCTGGCCGAGCGCGCTCAGCGCCGCCGGCACGTACGCGAGGCCGATGTTCTTGCCGGTCGTCGGGCTCGGCGAGCCGCTGGTGACGAAGCCGACCTTCTCGCCCGCCTCGCTCGCGCGCACGTCGTAGCCGTGGCGCGCGATGCCGCGGCCGACCATCTCGATGCCCACGAGCTTGCGCGGGAGCCCCTTCTCCTTGACGCGCAGGAGCGCGTCGCGGCCCACGAAGTTCCCCTTGTCGAACTTGACCGCCCACGAGAGCCCCGCTTCGAGCGGGTTGATGTCCTCGGCGAGCTCCTGGCCGTAGAGGGGCATCTTGCACTCGAGGCGGAGCGTGTCGCGGCAGCCGAGGCCGGCCGGCTTGAGCCCGTGCTCCTTGCCGACCTCGAGCAGCGCGTTCCAGACCCTGTCGGCCTCGCCCCAAGGCATGAAGATCTCGCACCCGTCCTCGCCGGTGTAGCCGGTGCGGGCGACCGTGCAGTCGACGTTGAAGAGGCGCGCCTCGTCGAAGCTGTAGGCGGGCTTCTTCGCGAGCGCGCCGACGTCCCCCGCCTTGCCGAGGATCTCCCACGCCTTGGGGCCCTGCAGGGCGACGAGCGCGGTCTCGTCGGTGCGGTCGGTGAACTCGCAGTGGTCCTTGGCGGCCTCGCGGAAGACGCCGACGATCTTGTCGCGGTTCGCGCCGTTGCAGACGACGAGCACGCGATCGCGCGCCGCGCGGTAGACGATGAGATCGTCGTGCACGCCGCCCTCGGGATTGCAGCAGAGCGTGTAGATCGCGTGGCCGTCGTCGAGCTTGGAGATGTCGTTGGTGACGAGCCAGTCGACGACGGCGACCGCGTGCTCGCCGCGCAGATCGAGCTCGCCCATGTGCGAGACGTCGAAGAGGCCGGCCGCCTTGCGCACGGCATGGTGCTCGTCGACGAGGCCGGTGTACTGCACCGGCATCTCCCAGCCCGCGAAGGGGACCATGCGGGCGCCGAGCCGTTTGTGAGCGTCGAAGAGCGGAGTGCGGCGAAGGGGTGCGTCGGTCACGGGCGCGGGGGTAGCGCATCCGCGACGGGGCGAGGAGAGGCTTCGGCGCGCCGCGGACGGACGCGGCGCGTCGCGCGCAATTTCGGAATATTCCGCGCGCCGCCCGCGGCTATGCCCGGCCGAGCTTCCTGAGCTGCGCGCCGGCCCAAAGGCAGCCGGCCAGCACGCAGCCGTCGATCCAGAGGACCGATACGCCCAGGGAGCTGCCGCCGATCGGGCGCGGCGAGACGCCGTCGCGGAAGGCTTCGTAGGTATCGGCGATGCCGAGCCGCGCGCCGACGAGGGCGAGCACGACGGTCATGGCGATCACCAGCGCGCCGACGCCGCGCACGAGCTCGCGCACCGCGTGGCGACGCAGCGCGCTCGCGACCCACGCGAACGTAGCCGGTGGGATCAGCGCGAGGACGACGATCTCGATCAGGTCGACGGCCGACGGAACCTGCTCGCCGGGGGTCACGTAGGCGTAGGCCCAGTCGGGGTAGAACGCGACGAAGTAGGCGAGCGAAGGCGCGAGCAAGAGCCCCGAGACCAGCGCCACGACGAGGAACCCGCGCGTGGCGATCGTCGCGACGCTCGTGCGACGGACCTCGTCGCGGCCGACGAGGCCGAACGCGACGCCGAGCAGGGCCGCGACGAAGGGTGCGAGCGGGAGGGGCACGCCGACAACGTAGTGGAGCGGCGCGCGCGCGGGCCACTGTTCGTCGGCGCTGCCCAACGACGCGTCGGGCCGCGACGTCGTGGCACCGCGCTCGCACCGAGTGCCTGCCGCGGCGGGGCGTGCGCCCGAGGTGCTCAGCGGCGCGCGCGCCCGTGGCCGTCGCGCGCCCGGCGTCGAGCGCGCGTGCTGGTCGCGCACACTGGAGGCGTCGAATGGTCCGCGCTCGTCGGTCTCTCGAGCCCCGCCGGCTCGGCCTCGCCGTCCTCGTGTCGCTCGCCGGCTCCGTCGCGCTCGCCTCGCAGGCGTGTGTGCTCGACGTGAACCGAGCCCCCTTCGAGGACGGTGCCGACGCGGGCGCGTCAGACGCCGCCGTCGATGCAGATGCGGAGAGGGCCTGCGGTGCCTGGCTCGGCGGCGCCTGTCCCGAGGGCGAATGGTGTGAGCACGCGCCGGGGCGCTGCGAGGTGCCCGGGGATCGAGGGACCTGCGCCGTCGAGCCGGCGACGTGCACCGAGGAGTACGCGCCCGTGTGCGGGTGCGACGGCGCGACGTACCCGAACCGCTGCGCGGCAGCGGCCGCGGGCGCGAGCGTGCGCTCGGCCGGCGTGTGCTCGGGATAGCCCTGCCGCCCGCCGATCGTCCCGTGCGCGTCGGGGGCGTTCTGTCAGCTCGACGATGGCGCGTGCGCGTCGCGGAGCGCCACGGTCCCTCGCGGCACCTGCGTCGACGTCCCGTCGAGCTGCACCAAGCAGTACGACCCCGTGTGCGGCTGCGATGGGCAGACGTACGGCAACCGTTGCTTCGCCGAGCTCGCGGGCGCGAGCGTCCTCCACGTCGGCCCCTGCAAGGCGCGCCTGTGCGGCGGCATCGCGGGGCTGCGCTGCGCCGCCGGCGAGCTCTGCTGGATGCCGATCGGCATGTGCCGCCTGCCCGACGCGATGGGCGTCTGCGAGCAGCGCGGCGGCGACTGCCCTCTGAGCTACGAGCCCGTGTGCGGCTGCGATGGCGTCACCTACTCGAACGCGTGCGCGGCGCGCGCGGCCGGCGTCAGCGTCCTGCACGACGGCAAGTGTGACGTCGGCCCGTGCGCCCTCGGGCTTCATGTCCTGCCGTGTCCGTGACGCGTCGTCGCGTCGACTCGATCGCCGAGCGGCGCGATCCCTGCGCGCCCTGCGACATCGGTTTGCATGAGGGGCGCCGCGCGCTCGGGTGCGAGGCCGCGGGTCCCGTCCCACGGAGGTGCTGCCGATGTCCAGGAAGATCCTCGCCGCGCTCGCCGCGTCGTTCGTGATCGCGTGCGGATGTGCGCAACCCCCGCAGCCCACGCACGGAGGGACGCATCGCAGCTACGACGAGGCGAGCGCCGAAGCGGAGCTGCGCCAGGCCGAGGCGCGCGGCGAGGCCGACGCGCTGCTGCAGCTCGGCGCCCACGCGAGAGGGCTGCGCGCCGGTGCGCGCGCGGCCGACGCAGGGTTCGAGCTCATGGCCACGCGCGCCGAGGCCGCCGCCACGCGGTGCGACGACGAC
>JAJXTK010000258.1 GCA_021783935.1 Myxococcales bacterium
CGTGCTCGACGACGAGCCGCTCGGCGTCGTCGAGCCCGAGGCCGGGCCCCATCACGACGGCGCGCCTCCCCTTCAGCGCGTCGTCGAGGTGCGGCAGCGGATCGCGCGGATCGAGCGCGAACGACATGACCTCCGCGATGCGCGCGTCGATCGCGGGCAGCGCCGAGGGCCAGGTGGCGACCGTGACGAGCCCGGCCCCGGCCCGCAGCGCGCCGCGCGCGCAGAGCAGCGCGGCCCCCGATTTGCCGGCCGAGCCCGCGATCACCAGCACCGAGCCGACCGAGAACTTGTGCGCGTCGGCCTCGCGCGGCGAGAGCAGCCGCGAGACAGCCCCCCGCTCGACGACCTCGGCGACGTGACCGACGTGGGCGACGATCGAGTCGGGCACCCCGAGATCGGCGACGTGCACGCGCCCCGCGAGGCGCGCGCCCTGCGGCGTCAAGAGCCCCAGCTTCAGGTGGCCGAAGGTGACCGTGTCGTGCGCCTGCACGGCGACGCCGAGCGCCGCGCCCGAGTCTGCGTCGAGCCCGCTCGGCACGTCGAGGGAGAGCCGCCGGCCGGGCGCGCGGTTGATGGCCTCGATCAGCGCGGCCAAGAAGCCCGTGATCGGTCGATCGAGCCCGGTGCCGAAGAGCGCGTCGACGACGAGATCGGCGACGCCGAGCGCGGCCTCGACGGGCGCGAGGTCGTCCCCCTGCGGCACCTGCGCGACGTGGCCGCCGAGATCGACGAACGCGTCGTGGTTGATGCGCGCGTCGCCGAGCACGCGCTCGAGGGGGCTCGCGAGCAAGACGCGCACCTCGGCGCCGCGCGCGGCGAGGTGACGCGCGACCACGAAGCCGTCGCCGCCGTTGTTGCCGGCGCCGCAGACGACCACGACGCGCGCGCCTGCCAGCGAGGGGCCGAGCAGGCGGCTCGCGACGTCGGCCGCGCCGCGCCCGGCATTCTCCATCAGGACGACGCCGGGCACGTGGCACGCCTCGATGGCGTGACGGTCGAACGCGCGCATCTGCGCCCGCGAGAGCACCGGGATCATGGCCCCGCGAAGCTAGCAGCCCGCCGCGGGCGCCCCAACCGCGGCGGTCGTGCGGCGGTCGTGCGAAGAATGCCAGGGGTCGATACCGACGTCGCGCGAGCGGGCGTAGCCTCTCGGGATGCGCCTCGGACGCCTCGCCTTCGCGCCCCTCGTCCTCGTCGCGGCCCTCGCACCGGAGCTGCCCGCGTGCAGCAGCTCGAGCCCCGCGCCGAGCAACGACGCCGGCCCCACGGCCGCGCCGGAGGATCTGCTCTCGCCGGACCAGAGCTGCGCCTTCGACTGCGACTCGACCTGCGAGCCTGCGGGCTACCAGTGCGCGGCCATGGGCGACTGGTCGGCCATCCCGCACGCCGCCGCCTGCGGCAGCTGGGACGGCAAGACCTTCCCGGCAGTGGTCGCGGGCAAGTGCACGGCGAGCGCGCCGAGCGGCGACGCCGCCAAGCCGACCGGCACCGATCCCGCCGACCCATCGACCTTCATCCTGCCGACCGGCGCGCGCGCGACGCCCGCCGGCAAGGCGTCGATCTTCACCGACTTCAAGGGGCAGTTCCCGACCAACGTCGTGCCGGTCCCAGGCACCGATCTGTTCGTGGTCGTCGACGGCGGCATCGGCGAGCAGTCGGTGCGCCTGGTCGACTCGCCCCTGATCGGCAGCGCCACCGACCCCGTCGTCGGCAGCCAGAAGTTCGTCGATCCGACCCAGACCAACTACGGCGCGGCGCTCGTCCCGGGCGCCAACGCGAACGAGCAGCGCCTCTACATCAGCGGCGGCGCGGGCGCGCTCCTCTACGCGTTCACCGTCGACACGGCCGCCAAGACGCTCACGCGCGAGACCGGCGCCGACATCAAGATCTCGCGCCCGAGCAGCGACCCCGCGGGGGGCGGCCTCGGCAGCCAGTACTACCTGAGCGGCGTCACCGCGACCCCGGACGGCAAGCGCCTCTTTGTGGGCACAGCGGCCCAGCCGTCGATGTCGGCGCCGCTGTTCGTCGTCGACGTCGACCCGACCAGCACGACGTTCCAGCAGGTCATCAAGTCGATCCCGCTCCACGCCGACGAGATCTTCGCGATCGCCATCGCTCCGGGCGACGCCGCGGGGCGCTACGCGTACGCGACCATCTGGGACGCAGGCCAAGTGGCCGTCGTCGACACGCAGACCGGCGCCGTGAGCACGATCAACGTCGGCGCCTACCCCGAGGCGATCGCCCCCGTGGGCGGGCAGTTCCTCGCCGTCGTCAACGCCGCCGGCGACTCGATCAGCCTCATCGACACGCTCCCCCCCGGCGGCTCGACCGTGCTCACCGTACCGATCGAGGGCGCGCTCCACGGCTGGGTGCCGAACGGCCTCGCCTACGACGACGCGGCCCAGCGCCTCTACGTGTCGCTCGGCGGGATGAACGCCGTCGCGGCGTTCGGCGTCGACGTCTCGAACCCGGCGGCCCCGACCCTGACGCCCGACGGCATGCTGCCGAGCGACTGGTGGCCCACGGCCGTCGCGCTGCGCCAGGACGGCTCGCTCGTGGTCGTCACCGGCAAGGGGCACGGCACCGGCCCCGATCCGACGCCGTTCGGCCCCGGCGAAGGGGACATCACCGACAAGATGCGCGGCTCGATCCAGCTGATCCCGACGCCGGACGCGGCGGCGCTGACGGCGGGCCAGGCGAAGGTCACCGCCAACACCGACGTCGCGAGCCTCGCCGGCGCCTCGAAGGTCGACTGCGGCGGCGCCCCCTACGACTTCCCGATCCCGGCCGACAACCAGAGCGGCCCGAGCGCGAAGATCAAGCACGTGATCTTCGTCGTGAAGGAGAACAAGACCTTCGACGCCATCTTCGGCGATCAGCAGGGGGTCGCGGGCGACGCGAGCCTGGTGATGATCCCGAAGCAGATGGACACCGTCTTCGGCAACCAACGCAAGGTCGCCAAGACGTTCACCAACTTCGACAACTACTACACCTCGGCCGAGCAATCGATCCAAGGGCACGTCTGGACGGTCTTCGGCCGGACCAACGACTACACCGAGCGCACCTGGCTCGTGACCTGGGGGCGCGCGACGCGCGGCACGATCGCACAGAGCACGACGCGCACCGTCGAGGGGGGCCTCTTCCATTGGCTGCAGCGCGAGAGGGTGCTCTTCGACGACATGGGCGAGGCGGTCGGCACGGTGGCGGACGACGGCCACGCGCCGAAGAACTGCTGCGAAGACCCCCAGTTCCCGGGCGGATTCGTGATCTCGCAGGACATCCCCGACAGCCCGAAGAACTGCTACATCGTCGCGCGCGCGCGGGCGACCTGCGATCTCAAGCCGGTCACCTACGTCCTCAATCCGAACGACCACACCTCGGGGCTCGCCGCCGGCAGGCCGACCCCCGAGACGTACATCGCGATCGGCGACGAGGGGCTCGGCATCCTGGTCGACGGGCTGTCGCGCTCGCCGATCTGGCAGGACACGCTCGTCATCGTCACGGAGGACGACCCCCAAGACGGCGGCGATCACATCGACCTGCACCGCACCCCGCTCTACATGGCGGGCCCCTGGGTGAAGCGCGGCTACGTCTCGAAGGGGCACTACGATGTGTCGTCGATCCACAAGCTGATCGCGCACATCTTCGGCATCGCCTACCCGAACGACGCCGTCGCGCACGCCGCCATCCCGTTCGACGCGTTCACCTCGACCCCGGACTACTCGCCGTACGCAATGCTCCCGCGCACGACGCCGCTGGCCTGCAACCCGAGCGGCACCTCCGGCGCGGCGACCGCGGCGATGGCCGGGTGGGACTTCTCGGAGCCGGACAACCAGCCCGGCCTGTCGCGGCAGCTCTGGATGCACTTCCACGGCGGCGCCGAGCCGTCGTTCCGCCCGGCCGACGACGACTGAGCCGGCGCCCCTCCGCGCGACGGGCCGGATGCAGGCCCGCCGGCGCCGCGCGTCGACGCCCGCTTCGCGGCGCCGTGACGGCGGCGTCGCTCGGGCTCAGTGCAGGTCGCGCCCCCTGGCCTCGTCGATGAAGAGGATGGCGCAGTCGCGCCGGTCCATGTCCCGCAGCCGGTTGCACAGCTCGGCGACGTCGTCGTCGACGTCGATGACCGTCCCCTCGACCGGCTCCGCGGTCGCGGCGTCGTACCGGCACTGGTCGAGCGCGACCCACCGCCCACGGAACTCGTCGCAGGCGCAGAGCTCGGACCACGTCATCTGACTGCTCATTCGCGAAAACCTCTGGTTCAAGCCCATCGCGGGTCGACGCTTCCCCCTCTGTCTCGACCGCGCGTCATCGCCCGGTCGTGGGTCACTGCCCCCGAAGAACCCGTCGCAGACGCCGGGAATGTAGCCGGAGCCCCCCCCGACCGTCAAACCGGCCATAACGCCACGCGTCATGAAAGGCCGCGAGCGGTCCGATCGCGCAGGCAACCACGACGGCCCCCCGACCGAGCCGGGTAGGTGGGCGCCTTCACCTCCGTCCGCAGAGGATTCCGTTCCGCATAATCATAAGTGGTTTCAAATAGTTATGCTGTGCGCGGCGCCCCTTCTTGACACGGGAGGGGGCGCCTCCTACCCCCAAGAGAGTCGACCCATGGCCTATGCGATGCAGGCACTGCTCCCCTTCCTGCGCGGCGCTCCCCGCACCGCGCGGCTGGGGCGCGTGCTGCCGCTGCCTCGGGTCGCGCGTTCGGCCGTCCCGCTCCGGCACCCTGCGATCGCGCAGGCCGCCGAGCAGCTCGAGCTCAAGTTCCCGCGGCAGTCACCGGCCGTCTACGTGCACGAAGGGGCGCGCCAGGCGCTCGAGCGAAGGCTCGACCTGCTCGCGAAGCAGCCGGTCATCCTGTCGATCACCGACAACCGCCACTCGATGATCCACGCCACGCGGCGCTCGGGGCTGCTGCGCGTCCGGCTGCACCACATGTTCCTCGACGCGCCGTCGTCCGTCGTCGAGGCGCTGGTGCGCTTCCTCCTCTACCGGGATCGCGACGCCTCGGCGCTCGTCGGCCGATACATCGACGGCAACATGTTCCGCATCCGGAGCCTGGAGCCGAAGCGAGCGCTGCGCACCCAGGGGGAGGTCCACGACCTGCAGGATCTCTTCGACGAGCTCAACGCGCAGTATTTCGGCGGCGAGGTCGACGCGCGCATCTCGTGGGGCACCGACACCCCGGCGCGGCGCGGCCGCACCACCATCAAGCTCGGCTCCTACACCGCGCACGCGCAGCTCGTGCGCGTCCACCCACGCCTCGACCAGCCGTTCGTCCCGCGCTGGTTCGTCGCCTTCGTGGTCTTCCACGAGATGCTCCACCACGTGATGCCCGCGACGCGCGTCGACGGCCGGCGCAAGCTCCATCCGCCCGAGTTCCGGGCGCGCGAGCGCACCTACCGCCACTATGATCGCGCGGTCGCGTGGGAGCAGGCGAACCTCGATCGGCTGCTGAGAAAGCCGTAGCCGCGAGCCCCCGAAAACTGGGCCGATCGCGGCCAACTGTGCGCGCCATCGGCCATGTCCCGGCGCTCGGTCGCGCTCGTCGTCCCCTGCTCGCTGCTGATGGCCCTCGGCTCGTGCCACCGCGCTCCCCCCCCTGCGGCCATCGGCGCGGGCGCGCCCACCGCCGCCCCGACGGCATCGGCCGTGGCGGTCGTCTCGGGCGCCGGTCGTCGGAGCGCGGCCTCCGCGCTGGCCGGTGAGCGGATCGAGGTCCCTGCCGGCCGGCTGCTCGCGGGGAGCATGCCCGGCGACGAAGGGCGCGATCCGAGCACCGAGCCGGTCGCGGCCTCGTACGACGTCCCAGCGTTCGCGATCGACGCACTCCCCTATCCGGGCAGGCCGGGGGAGCCCGCGCTGACCGGCGTCTCGCAGGGCGAAGCGCAGCGTATGTGCGCCGAGCGGAGCGGTCGCCTGTGCGCCGAGGTCGAGTGGGAGCGGGCCTGCCGCGGGGGCGCAGGGGACGCGTTCGGCAGCGGCGCCGCGTGGGATCCGACCTGCACGCAGACTCCCGAGGCGTGCGTCTCCGGGTTCGGCGTGCGCGCCATGGGGGCGGCGCTCGAGGAGTGGACCGCGAGCCCGGCCGAGGTCGCGTCGGCGGGCACGAAGAGGGACCGGGTGGCGGTGCGCGGCGCGACGGCCGCGAGCCCAGCCGCGGCGCATCGGTGCGCGGCCCGCAAGGCGGTCGAGCCGCACGCGGGCAAGGGGCGCGGGATCGGCTTCCGCTGCTGCTACGGCGGGGCAGAGGCGCCGCTTCTGGGCGCGATCGACGCCGAGCCGCCGTTCCGCAAGGGGACGCTCGAGGGGGCGCAGCTCGGCGCCGTGCTCGGGCTCTTCCCGGAGCTCGCCCGGGTGCGCGCCGGGGCGCGGCTCTTCCAGAGCCCCGAGATCGCCACGGTGCTGGAGAAGGGGCCCCCCGGCGACGGCGTGACCGTCACGAACGACCCCATCGCGTGGAGCCCCGAGCCGGGCGCGAACCTGATCGTCTTCGCCGGCAAGTCGAAGGGGGGCTCGTTCATCGTCGCGCTTCACCGCCTGCCCCAGGGCAAGTTCCGCCTCGCCTCGTCGCTCGTGTTCGCCAACGATTCGGTCCCGATCGTGCTCGCGTACGACCCGAGCCTGCGCCGCGAGATCCGCTGGTCGACCTCCTGGGGCACCCTCGGCGAGGGGGGCGCGATCAGCTGCCGCGACGATCACCGCATCGTCATCGTGCAGCGCTGACCGCCCGGCGGCGTGCTACGCCCCGGCGCGATGAGCGAGGCGAAGCGGGCCCTGGTCTTGTGCTCCAACGACGACGGCGTCCACGCGCGCGGGCTCGAGGCGGCCGCGCGCGCGCTCTCCGCCTTCGCCGACGTGGTCGTGGTGGCGCCCGAGACCGAGCAGAGCGCGATGAGCCACTCGCTCACGCTGCACCGGCCGCTGCGACTGCGCCGCGTGGCCGAGGGGCGCTGGGGTGTCGACGGCACCCCCGCCGACTGCGTCTACCTCGCGCTGCACCTCGAGGAGCGCGACGGGGTGCCGAAGATCCTCCCGCGTCGGCCCGATCTCGTCGTCAGCGGCGTCAACCGCGGCATCAACCTGGGGCAGGACGTCTTCTACAGCGGCACGGTCGCAGCGGCGCGCGAGGGGGCGCTGCGCGGCGTGCCCGCGATCGCGGCCTCGTGCGATCTCGCCAAGGACGCGCTCGGCAACCTGACGTTCGACCCCGAGCCGGCGGCCGCGCTCGTCGCCGCGATTGCGCGCGCGATGCTCGCGCTGCCGCCGCGCGAACAGGGCGGGCAAGCGCTCTTGCTCAACCTCAACGTGCCCGCCGGCACTCCCAAGGGGGTGCGCGCGACGACGCTCGGCACGCGGCTGTGGACCGAGTGGGTCGAGCAGCGCGTCGATCCGCGCGGACGCAGCTACTACTGGATCGGCGGCGGCAGCGTCTCGCACGCGGAGCGGCCAGGCAGCGACACCGAGGCGCACGACGAAGGGCTCGCGAGCCTCACGGTGCTCCAGCTCGATCTCGCCCGCCGCGACGGCGCGGCCCAGCAGGCGCTCGACACGATGCTCGCCGCGCTGCGCTGACGGCGTACGGCCCCAAAAAAGACGCGGCCCGCGCCCCTCGCGGAGCACGGGCCCGCAGCTCACGGCTTCGATTCAGACCGCGTCGGCGGCGGTGGCCACGCGACGGACGTTGAGCGCCTGGAGGCCCTTCGGCCCCTCCTTGATCTCGAACTCGACGGTGTCGTTCTCGTACAGCTGCTTGCGCCCTTCACCTTCGATCTGGGTGTAGTGCACGAAGACGTCGGGACCTTCGGCCTGCTTGATGAACCCGAAGCCCTTGTCGTTGTAGAACCGCTTCACCTTACCGACAGCCATGGCAACCTCCACTACGTGACGTCGACGCTCGCGACGGCGGGCCTCGCGGCGGCTCGGTGCCCCCAACTGCACACGCGAGCGAGCCCGTCGTGTCCGCGGGCGTCGGGGCTCGGCACGCGCCTCGCCCTCGATGGCCTCCTCCTAGCGCCGACTCGGCACTCCCGCGGACGCCCGGCCCGATCGCGTTCGGCGTTCGAGCACGAGCTTGGCGGCGGAGGCGGCGGCACCGTAGACGTGGGCCCGGCCGTCGGTCAACACGCTTCGAGCACCCGTGACGGGCTTCGAACCGCGCGAGATCAGGCGAACGTCAGCAGGACCATTTTCGTCCTCGGCAGCACCGAAACGCCCGCGCTTTGCAGATCGGTGGGTCCATCTATACTCGGTCCCATGAGATCGAAGGGGAGGCTGGATCTCCACAAATCGCTCTTCCTGCTGCCGAACGCGATCACCCTCGCGAGCATATTTTGCGGGTTCGACGCGATCCGGCTGTGCGCGGAGGCCCAGAGCGACGTCGACTACTGGCACGCGGCGCTGCTGCTGATCTTCGCGCAGCTGTTCTACGCGCTGGACTTACTCGTGGTTCGCGCGACCAAGACGCATATCGCGTTC
>JAJXTK010000259.1 GCA_021783935.1 Myxococcales bacterium
GCCCGATCCTCTCCCGCGTCAACCCGAAGCTCGCCGCGCGATCGACACGGCCTGCTGTCTGTCACAGTTCCCGCAGGCCGTTTCTCAACGGCCTGCTAGATCGCCGCGCGGAGCTTGTTCCCCTTCTCGTCATACACGTAGAAGCCGCGCCCCGTCTTCTTGCCGAGCCAGCCGGCGGCCACGAGGTTTCGCAGCACCGAGGCCGCGCGGTACTTGTCGTCGCCGAACTCGCGGTGGAGCACCTCGGCGATGAACAGGCAGGTGTCGAGGCCGATCAGATCGGCGAGCTCGAGCGGGCCCATCGGGTGGTTGAGGCCGAGCTTGCCGGCGAGGTCGAGATCCTCGGGCGAGCCGACCCCCTCCTGCAGCGCGAAGCAGGCCTCGTTGAGGAACGGGATGAGCATGCGGTTGACGAGGAAGCCGGGGATGTCCTTCGAGAGGATCGTCGTCTTGCCCATCTTCTGGGCGAGCGTCGTGACCATCGCGATCGTCTGATCGCTCGACTGCACGCCGCGGACGATCTCGCACAGCTTCATGACCGGCACCGGGTTCATGAAGTGCATGCCCGCCACGAGCTCGGGGCGGCTCGTCGAGGCGGCGAGCTTGGTGATCGAGATCGAGCTCGTGTTGGAGGTGAGCAGCGCTCCCTTCTTCATCGCGGCGTCGGCCGCCTTGAAGAGCTTCAGCTTGAGATCGAGCTGCTCGGTCGCCGCCTCGACCGTCAGGTCGGCGCCGCCCAAGTCCTCCGGCCCCTTCACCGGCTTGATCTTTCCAATCAGGGCGTCGCGGGCCTCGGCGGTCAGCTTGCCCTTCTCGACGAGGCGGCCGAGCGAGACGGCCAGCTTGTCGCGCCCCTTGGTCGCGAGCTCGAGGCTCGCGTCGACGAGGACGACGTCGTGGCCCGTCTGAGCCGCGACCTGGGCGATGCCGAGCCCCATTTGGCCGGCGCCGATCACGCCGATGGAGCGAATGTGCGAGACGTCGACGGGCTGCGGGGAGTTCGGGGAATTGTCCATGACCGAGCGACTATTCGTCCCGCACGTGCCTTTCAATACCCCCTGCGACGTCGTCCTCCGACCGCCACTCGCGCCGCGCCATCGGCGCTGCGCCGCCCCTAGTCAAAAACTGACCGACGCCTCAGGACTCCGCTGATACGCTTGTCCTGTCGGGGGCGGGCGAGGCGTCCTCGACATTTCGAGGAGCTGTTCATGCGGAGGTCGCCCTGGGGCCGCGCGGCGCGGTTTGCCGCGCTCGCGGCGGTGGTTGTGTGCGGTTCCACGGCCGGCGCGTGCGGCCCGAAGTTCAACACCACGCGCGCGGTGCAGCCGAAGCTGACGCTCGGCGACGACCTGTTCTCCACGCTGTGCGACCGCGTCGCCGCGACCGCCGATCCCGCGGATCTCGAGGCGCGCAAGTCGCACGCGGTCTGCCACGCCGACCAGAGCGGCACTTACGCGAGCAGCTACGCCGAGGGCGTGACGATGCCGCCGAAGGTCGCGGTCATGGTGCGCTACCGATCGGACCTGATCCAGGCGTTCAACGCGATCTTCCCCGACACCGGCACCCTGCACTCGGACCTGAACGATCTGCTCAAGGCGATGGTGCCGCTCTACGACGACGACACCATCCCCGAGTCGACCCGCACCCTCGCCGCGATCTTCGATCAGATCGCCTTCGCCGACGCGAGCAGCGACGCCGTGAAGGCCACGCGCGCCAGCAACGCGCGCGACGCGTTGGCCCGCGTGGGCGGTCGACGCGGCTACCGGGCGGCCAACGTCGCCATCGGCATCGCGCGCCCTCTGCTCGCCTACCCGCGCATCGCGCAGGTCACCGACACGACCATCTCGCTCTTGGGCCCCGGCGGCGCGGCCGAGCCGCAGCTGCGCAAGACGCTCGAGACGGCGCAGGCGATGCTGCTCTCGACGACCATCCCGAACGCGCGAATGCCGATCCCGACCTACGCGGATCGGTGGTCTGGCGTGCTCGGCGCGAAGCCCAAGCTCACCAGCGAGATCCTCGAGAACCTGCTCGTCGACGGCGCGCCGCTCAAGGGCGACCTCTCGGGCCCCGCCTACCCGGCGAACTGGACGGCGCCCTACGCGGGCGACGGCACCGGCGCCACCGCGCCGCCCATCCCGGTGCTCTTGCGCGACGCGCGCGGCTACGCGGCGTTCTCGAGCGCCAAGATGGCGACGCAGCTCGGCACGGTCGACCGCGACGGCGACGGCCTGCCCGACGTCAACGACGAGGGGTACTTCATCGACGTCACCGGCAACGCCATCAAGAACCTCGCGACGCCGTTCGCGATGCTCGCGTACGCAGGCAGCGCGCCCGACACCGCCCCTCGCGACACGGTCGGACACGCGCTCGACAAGGCCGGCGGCACGCAGATCTACTCCTATCGCGACGCCTCGCAGACCTTCCTGCACGCGGCGCTCGTCGACACCAAGACGCTCGCCGATCCCAAGAACGGCGCGCTGCTCGATCTGCTCCACGCCGCGCTGCCCGAGCTCGGCCCGCGCACGGCGGCCTCCGATCCGAGCGACCCCACGCTCGGCAGCGACGTCGCGAGCTACACCGACGACGGCGGCAACGCGATCCAGGTCGCCTACCGCAAGTTCGACGCCAGCCAGTCGCCGATCGTCGACCTCTTGTACGCCGGCACGCGCTTGCTCGAGTACCCCAAGGTCGAGGACTACCTCGAGCTCGCCCGCCAGCTCACGCGCGATCACCCGCACGAGACGGCGCGCGTGCTCGCCGCGGTGCTCAAGATCCGCAACCTCGCCAACGATCCGGCCTACGCGGGGGTCGCCCTCAGCCCGCAGAGCGGCTTCTGGGACGACATGATCGCGATCGTCCAGCAGATCGCGCAGGAGCCGGTGCTGCTCAAGGGGGTGCTCGACGCCACCGCCGACGACAACGTGTTGAAGCTGTCGGCCGCGATGTCGGCGTTCTCCGCCGACAAGGACCAGCTCGACTACGACCCGAGCAACATCAACAACCCCGTCTACAACGTCACCTCCGGCGCGTCCCAAGGGCTCCCCAAGACGCCGACCGATCTGACCAAGAGCGACACCGCCGACAACCGCAGCCTGCTGCAGCGCTTCGCGACGCTCATCTACGACTCCTATCAGGTCAAGGCGTGCAACAAGCCGAACGCCTACCTCGACACCGGCGTGCTCGGCATCAAGCTCGGCCCCTACAGCGAGTGCAACGTCTTCCAGATCGACGACGTCGCGAAGTACTACCTCTCGTGCGTCGTCTTCAACGGCGGCGACCCGCACGCCACGTCGAGCGACTGCTCGATGCCGATCACCAACGGGCTGATCACCACGCTCGCCGGCATTCCGCTGATCGGCAAGGCCGGCGTCAATGGGGTCCTGTCGGGCCAGTCGGGGATCAACGAGCTGAAGCTGCAGCCCACCATCGGCGCGCTCAACCGCATGGTGATGTGGCGCAACCCGTCGCAGATGATCAACGACCTCATCGACCCGCTGCCGTCCGCGGCGTGTCCACCGAAGGCCGGAGGGCCGGGCACGCGCCAGTGCGCGAGCAACGCCGACACGCTCAGCATCCGCGACCAGGGGACGATCTTCATGGGCGAGGAGCTCGACTCGCTCACGGGGCTGGTGCCGCTGATCAAGCCGTTCGTGGCCAAGTACAGCCCCGACAACACCGATCGGCTCGACCTGTTCATCCAGCTCATCGGCGTGATGCACAAGCACTGGTCGCCGGGCAACGCCGACTCGTTCGGCTGCAACCCGGCCGCGCCCGCGGGCGACGCGAACGAGTGCAAGAAGTCGAACATCCGCCAGTACGAGGCGCTCATCTCGAAGGCGATCGGCGACGACCTGCTGCCGGCCGTCAACGCGCTCACCAAGGTCACCGACTCGATCACCATCCGCGGCCAGTCGGGCACCGACGTGATGGTCGCGCTGGTGAGCGATCTGGTCGATCCGGGCAAGGCCAAGGGGATGGGGCTCACCGATCGGCACGGCAACGTCGGCACCACGACCAACGACGGCCGGCCGATCGCGCAGGTGACGCCGTTCTACCTGTTCGCCAACGCGCTCAACGCCATGGACAAGCAGTGGGTCGGCCCGAACGCCGATCAGCTGCACGCGCTCTGGCGGCAGGCGCGCGGCAAGCTCGTCGATCAGTTCATGGCGGTCGATCAGCCGGGCGGCGACCCCGCCAAGTCGACCATGCACGATCAGGCCGTCGCGACGGTGCTGCCGATCATGATCGACCTGCTCGACGATCGCGTCGCCGAGCACAAGGCCGCGGGCGACCTCTCGTCGTGGGCGCGCGGGGGCTTCACCTCGAACCTCGTCGACAACATGTCGACGCCGCTCTTCGCGTCGCTCCTCGACGTGACGGAGCAGGTGTACGCGAGCGACGCGGCCAAGACCGAGCTCGGCTACCTGCTGCAGTACTTCGCCGATCAGGCGAGCACGAACGACGCGCTGGCGAGCACGGTCACCGCGGCGCAGGACCTGCTGCAGATCGTCGGCGACGACAAGAACATGGTGCCGCTCTACCACGTGCTCGGCACCGCCGCGGCGCCCGACGGCGCGACCAAGCGCGCCCTCGACCTGATGGATCGGACGCGCAAGATCGAGACCGATCCGAGCTTCTCGTCGTTCGCGGCGACGCACGGCGGTCGGCGCGTGCTGCCGGTGATCATGGCCAACGCCATGACGCCCATGGGGCCTGGGCTCGCCGCGCCGATCGAGATCCTCAGCGACTGCGTCGCCGACCTGCACCGCGCCGACCCGGCCACGACGCAGCCCGCGTTCGCGCCGCCCGACTACGGCAGCGTCTCGTGGAACGTCGAGGACTTCCTCCTCGATCCGACGCGCGGGCTCGAGCAGTTCTACACCATCGTCAAGAAGCGCAACGACCTGTGATGCTCATGCCGAACTTGCTTCGCGCCCGCCCGCGGCGTCGCGCCCACGCGCCCTTCGCCCTCGCCCTCGCCTGCGCCTCGATCGCCTCGCTGGCCCCCGCGGTCTCGACGGCGGCGGGCCTCTACTTCTCCGATCGCGGCGTGAGGGCGACGGGGCGCGGCGGGGCCTTCGTGGCCGGCGCCGACGACCTCGGGGCCCTCTGGTACAACCCGGCCGGCCTCGCGTTCGCGGGCGACTCGGTGCTCGCCGACGCGAGCTACCTGCGCTTCGGATCGACCTACCAGCGCGAGACGCTCGTGCACGATCCGAACACGGGCAAGGGGGTGATCCTCGGCAGCGACTACTACCCGATGGTGCGCGGCACCTCGCCGCTCTTGCCGCTGCCGACCCTCGCCATCTCGAACAACTTCGGCCTGAAGAACTGGAATTTCGCGGTCGGCGTGATGGCGCCTTACAGCGCGCTCACGAGCTACCCGGAGCAGCAGCTCCAGTTCAACGGCAGCACGGTCGCGCCGCCGCAGCGCTACTCGCTCATCACGCTCGACGGCTCGGCGCTCACGGTGGTCGGCGCGTACGCGTCGTACATGCCCACCGATCGCATCGCGTTCGGCGCGGGGCTCGAGGCGCTGATCGGCACCTTCGCCTCGCGCCTCGCCTTCAGCGCGTGCCCGCCGGCGAACTTCGTGTGCGCGAACGAGGACCCGAACTACGACGCGACCGCGCAGCTGAACGTGGGGCCCATCGTGGCGCCCTCGGGCAACGCAGGGATGATCGCGATCCTGCAGGACACGCCCGAGTCCGAGGTGCGCCTCGGCGCGATGGTGCAGCTCCCCTTCTGGGTCAACTCGCCGGCGAAGATCGACATCCAGCTGCCGTCGGCGCCGATCTTCCAGAACGCCTCGGTCGAGGGGAACCAGGCGAACGTGAAGTTCCGGCTGCCGGCGATCGCGCGCCTCGGGCTCGAGAGCCGCTTCGGGCCGAAGAAGCGGACGCGCGTCGAGGCCGCGTTCGTCTACGAGGCGTGGTCGATGCAGGACTCCATCTCGATCACGCCGACGGGCAACGGCATCCAGATGCACGGCATCGCGGCGTTCCCCGATCCGTACCCGGTCGGGCCTATGGCGCAGCAGCGCGGCTTCCGCGACACCTTCTCGGTGCACGGCGGCGTCGAGCACTCCTTCGACGCCGGCGGCTACCCGATGATGGTGCGCGGCGGCCTGTCCTACGAGCGCAGCGCCGTGCCGCCGGAGTACCTGTCGGTGCTCACCGTCGACCTCGACAAGGTGCAAGCGGCGCTCGGCAGCTCGCTCTACGTCGGCGAGAGGAAGAACCTCCGGCTCGACATCGTCTACGCGCACACCTTCGCGTTCTCGCAAGAGGTCAACCCCGCCGACGCGCAGATCCAGAAGCTGCCGGTCGTGCGCGCGACCCCGCCCAACCCGGACCAGCAGGTCGCCATCAACGGCGGGCGCTACACGGCGCAGGCCGACGTCATCGGCGTCGGGCTGAACTGGCTCTATTGACGAACGGCCTCGCCGCGCTCGGCCCGTGACGCAGAGCGAGCGCCGCTCCCCCGGCGTCGACGTCACAGATCCCGCGAGCACCTCGGTCGATGGCTGCTACTGACGCGCTGGTCGCGAACGACGTCGCGGCGGCGAGACCGCGCTCGCCTCGGCGCGTCGAGGCGTGCGGTCGCGGGAGCCTGATCGAATTTCGACGCCGCGGCGCTGGCCACTCGCAGAAGACGGGCTAGGATTCCCGCGCGCGCGGGGGGGCTGCGCGCCGCCCCCCTCGATCCCATGTCCACGCCTGCCGAGCACCACTGGTCGCGCCCGCTGCGCCGCGCGCTCGAGTTGGTCTTCTCGGGGCCGTTGCTGGGCGCTGGGTGGGTGCTAGCGCTCACGACCCTCGCCTTCCGCGACGAGGACGATCGCTACATGGGGGTGCGCGCGGCGCCGATCGTCGAGATGGCGAAGAGCCGCTTCGCCGACGACGTGCACGCGCTGTCGTGGACGTTCGTCGCCCTCGCGATCGGCTTCGGCGCGGCGATCGGCGTCACGGCGGAGCTGCTCCTCGCCGTTCGCGAGCGGCTGCGCAGGCGCCCGTCGTCGACGCTGTCGCGCTATGGCGCGCGGGTCGGCTTGGTGATCTTCATCCACCTCGCGGAGCTCGCCTACGCCATCGCGCGCACCCCGCAGCTCTACACGGACACGCTCTACTCGCGCGACGGGTCGCTCGCGTCGCTCGGGCGCGTCGTGCAGCTCTTCATCACGGACGCGCTCGGCGTCCGCGGCGTGATCGGCCTGTACGTGGCCGCGCTGCTCGTCTTCGTCGCGCCCCCGTGGCGCGAGCTCCGCAGCCTGACCGATCGCGCCCGCGCTCACGCCGCGCGCGCGGCGGCCCCCGCGCTCGGCACCCTCGCCGCGCTGGCCCTCGCCGGCGGGCTCGCGTCGATCTTCAAGGCCAAGCCGGCGCGCGCTGGGCGGGCCGGGCCGCCGAACATCCTCGTGCTCGCGGTCGACTCGCTGCGCGACGATCGCCTGAGCGCGCGCGTCGCGCCGCGCCTGTCGAACGTGGCCTCGAGCGGCGTGCGCTTCGCGAACGCGTACGTGACGCTGCCGCGCACGCTCCCCTCGTGGACGACGATCCTCACCGGCCGCGAGCCGCACCACCACGGCCTGCGCACGATGTTCCCGCGCTACGAGGATCGCGCGCGCGACCTCCACGCGCTGCCGGCGAGGCTCGGCGCGCTCGGCTACAAGAGCGCCGTCGTCGGCGACTACGCGGCCGACATCTTCACGCGCGTGCGCTACGGCTTCGACCTGGTCGACGCGCCCACGTTCAACTTCCACGCGCTCATCGCGACGCGGGCGCTCGAGCGCGCGACGCCGCTGTTGCCCGTGCTCCAGAGCAGCGTCGGACGCCGCGTGATGCCGGCGATGCGCGAGCTGAACCAGGCCGCCGATCCGACCCTCGTCGCCGCGGACGTCAAGCGCGCGCTCGACCGCGTCTCGGGCACGAGCTCGCCGTTCTTCATGGTCGTCTTCTTCTCGACGGCCCACTTCCCGTACGCCGCCCCAGCGCCCTACTACGAGCGCTTCGCCGACCCCGGCTATCGCGGGCGCTTCAAGTACCACAAGCCGAACGTGCTCGGTCAGGAGGGGGCGCTCGACGCGGCCGACGTCAAGCAGGTCCGCGCGCTCTACGACGGCGCGGTCGCCGCGGTCGACGACGCGGCCGGGAGCATCCTCGACGAGCTCGCGCGCCGCGGCCTCGACGACAACACGATCGTGATCGTCACCGCCGATCACGGCGAGATGCTCTACGAGGACGGCCACGGCCAGGGGCACGGCGATCACCTCTTCGGCGACGAGGTCGTCCACGTCCCGCTCGCGATGCGGCTGCCGGCCCGGCTCGGGCTCGCGCCACGCTCGGTCGAGCAGCCGGTGCGCGACGTCGATCTCGCGCCGACGCTCCTCGATCTCGTCGGCGCCCCCGCCGGCTCGCGCGATGGCTTCGACGGCCGCTCGCTGCGCCCGCTGCTCGAGGGAAGGCCGCTCGCC
>JAJXTK010000260.1 GCA_021783935.1 Myxococcales bacterium
CCCGCCGCGTGCTCCTCGAGTGCGCGTACTTCGATCCGCGCAGCGTCCGCCGCACCGCGCGCCGCCACGGCCTGCACACCGAGTCGTCGCACCGCTTCGAGCGCGGCGTCGATCGCGCCACCGTCACCCGCGCGCTCGGGCACACGGCGTCGCTCGCGCTCGAGCTCGCGGGGGGCGCCGCGGCCGAGGGGGTGCTCGACGTCGCATCGGTCCCCTACGAGCCGCGACGCGTCTTCTTGCGCGCGGCCAAGATCGCCGACGTGCTCGGCGTCGAGGTCGATCGCGACGCGGCGGCGACGCTGCTGACGCGCCTCGGCTGCGAGGTCGGCCCATGGAGCGGCGAGGGGAGCCGCGCGACCGCGGAGGTCGTGGTGCCCTCGCATCGACCGGACCTCGCGATCGAGGTCGACCTCGTCGAGGAGATCGGCCGCTGCCGCGGCTACGACGCGATCCCTGCGGTGGTGCCCACGATCCCCGCGCAGCCCGCGCGCTACGACGGCTGGCTCGAGCGGCGGGCGCGGCACGCGGCGCGCGAGCTCGGGCTCTGCGAGACGATCTCCTACGCCTTCGTCAGCCCGCGCGAGCTCGAGGCCGTCGGCGCCCCCGAGGCGGTCGTCGTGCTGCAGAACCCGCTCGGCGAGGAGCGCAGCGTGATGCGCACCTCGCTCTTGCCGGGGCTGCTCGGCGCGCTCGGCCGGTCGCGTCGGCGCGGCGAGAGGCGCGTGCGCGTGTTCGAGGTCGGGCGCCGCTTCCTCGCCGGGGGCGCCGAGTCGGCGCGCGGCCTGTGCGACGAGGCCCCTTCGCTCGCCGTGGTGCTCGCGGGGCCGCGCGGCGCGTGGATCGGCGACGGCGACGAGGTCGACGTGTGGGACGCCAAGGGGCTCGCCGTCGGCCTCGTCGAGCGGCTCACCGGGCGCACGGCGGAGGTCGAGCTGCTCGCCGGCGAGGCGCTCCCTCGCCACCTGCACCCACGTGGCGCGGCGAAGGTGTCGATCGGCGCGGCGGTCGTCGGCACCCTCGGCCCGCTGCACCCCGACGTCGTCGATCGCCTCGAGCTCGAGGGCCCCGCGCTCGTCGTCGAGCTCGATCTGCGCGCGATCGAGCGCGTCGGCGTCGCGCGCCCCGCGTTCCGGGCGCTGCCGACGCTCCCGGCGACCACGCGCGACGTCGCGCTCGTCGCCGGCGAGACGCTGACCGCGGGCGACCTCGTGAGCACGCTGCAGAAGGCGGCGGGCGAGCTCTGCGAGCGCGTCGAGCTCTTCGATCTGTACCAGGGCAAGGAGATCCCCGCGGGCCAGCGCTCGCTCGCCTTCCGGCTCACGTACCGCGATCCGAAGATGAGCCGCACGCTCAACGACGCCGAGGTCGACGCGCTCCACGCGAAGGCGATCGAGGCGATCAAGGCCCTCGGCGCCACCCCGCGCGCCTAGCCCCCCAAACACTCTCGACCTTCTCCTCTTCTTCCCTTCCTGTTGCATCCTCTCGTCCGCCCGAGAGCGAGAGGAACAGGAAGGGAAGGAGGGAAGAAGGGGCTTCTTTTTGGGGGGCGTCAGCGGTGGTCGAGGTGGCGGGCTAGGAGGAGCGAGTAGGCGAGGGGGACGAGGGCGCTCGCGACGACGGCGACGATCGGGACCGCGGCGGAGCCCAGGGCCGCGGCCGCGATTGCGACGAGGCCGCCGATCGCCATCGACGCGCCGGCCACGCGGTGGGTGCGCGCCCAGTTCTCGTCGCTGGTCAGCGTCCACGGCGTGCGCACGCCCATCCACGGGTTGCGCCGCAGCCTGGGCATCACGAGGCCGAGCCCGACCCACAGCGCGCCGAGCACGACGCCGAGCGACGCGCCCATGCCGACGGCGCCCGTGAGCGCGACGTGCAGCATCAGGAAGTGCAGGGCGGTCAAGCCGACCGTCACGATCAGCAGCAGCAGCGAGGCTGCGCTCGTGGCCGTGCGCTCGCGCCAGGGGCGCGGCAGCAGGCGCGCGCCGAGCTTGATGAGCGCGAAGAGGCCGAGCGTGGTCGCGGGAACGAGCCACGCGCCGGCGCCCTTGGGGGCGAAGCCGTCGGCGACGCCGTGGAGATCGAAGTGGACCGGCATGCGCGGCGGCAACCGGGGGTAGACGGCGGCCGTCACGACGCAGGTCGCGCCGACGATCACCAGCGAGAGCACGTCGTACGCGCGGCCGCGGTCGTCGGTGCCCGACGAACGCGAGGCGAGGGGGGCGAGGTTGGTCATGGGACCGCTCCTTCGGAATCAGACCTTGCGGCGCTTTCGCCCCGAGTCGCGCAGCCCCGCGGTGAGATCGAGCAGCTCGGCGGCGAGCTCCTCGAGCACGTTGGCCTGGAGCGTGTAGACGATGCTCGTTCCGCGTCGCTCGGAGCGGACGAGCCCGGCCTCCTCGAGGAGGCGCAGGTGATGCGAGATCGTGGGCTTGCTGAGCTCGAACTCGCCCGCGATGTCGCCGGCCGCGCGCGAGCCCTTGCGCAGGAGCTTGAGGATCCCCCGGCGCGTCGGATCGGCGAGTGCGGCAAATGCACCGCGAGTCGGTTCCGTCATTTCGATGAACATCAAATTAGATGCTCATCGAACGATGTCAACCCCACCCAAACTCTCTCGACCTTCTCCTCTTCTTCCCTTCCTGTTGCATCCTCTCGTCCGCCTGCGAGCGAGAGGAACAGGAAGGGAAGGAGGGAAGAAGGGGCTTGTTTTTTGGGGGTCAATGAAAGTCCCGCGAGCGGAGGCCTTCCTCCCCTTCGCTCCACGGCAGCTCCAGCGGACGCACGGCCTTGGCCTTCACGTTGATCACGCCGTCTTGCTTCTCGAGCGCCCCGTCGATCTCGAGCGCGGCGTGGCCGACGATGTCGCGCCGCGTGCGATCGAACATCGCGGGCTCGACCACCACGTTCACCATGCCGGTCTCGTCCTCGAGCGTGAGGAAGACGAACCCCTTGGCCGTCGGCGGGCGCTGCCGGCAGATCACCACCCCCGCGATCTTCACCTGCTTGCGCGCGGTGCCCGCCAGCGCGCGCGCGATCGTCACCCCGCGCGCGTCGAGCTCGCCGCGCAACAGGCGCATCGGGTGGTCGCGCGTCGAGAGCCCCACGCGCGCGTAGTCGGTGCCGAGCTCCTCCGCCGGCGTCATGCGCGGCAAGCGCGGCTCGTGGCGCTCGATGCCGGGCAGATCGAGCGGCCCCGCGCGCCCTTGGCCGACGCGCAGGATCTCCCAGACCGCGCGCCTGCGATCGGGCTCGAGCGAGTCGAACGTGCCCGCCGACGCCAACGCGAGCAGCACGTGCGAAGGGAGCTCGGCGCGCTCGACGAAGTCGACGATCGAGCGCGGGCGGGGCGCGATCGCGCGCTCGATCGCCCCGCGCACGGCGCCGCCGAGGCCGCGCACGTAGCGCAGGCCTACGCGCATCGCGAAGGGGTGGAGGCGCGCGTCGCTCGCGCGCTCGACCTTGCCGTGGGTGCACGCGTCGCTCGGATCGCAGATCGGGCAGCGCTCGTCCGGCGCGGCCGGCGCGTTCGGCGGCAAGGGCTCGATGGTGCAGTGCCAGCTCGAATGCGACACGTCGGGCGGGCGCACCACCACGCCGTGGCGCTTGGCGTCCTCGACCAGCGACGCGGGCGAGTAGAAGCCCATCGGCTGCGCGTTGAGGATCGCCGCGTAGAACTCGGGCATGTAGTGCCAGCGCAGGTAGGCCGACGCGTAGACGAGCAGCGCGAACGACGCCGCGTGGCTCTCGGGGAAGCCGTAGTCGGCGAAGGCCGCGAGCTGCTTCACGATGCGCTCGGCGACCGCGAGCTCCATCCCGCGCGCCCCCATGCGCTCGCGCAGCTTGTCGGCGAGCACCGCCATCTTCGCGCGCGAGCGCTTGTGCCCCATCGCGCGGCGCAGCTCGTCGGCCTCGCTCGGCGAAAATCCGCCGATCTCGATCGCGACCCTCATGCCTTGCTCTTGGAACAGCGGCACGCCGAGCGTGCGCGCGAGGTGCGGCTCGAGCGACGGGTGCAGGTAGGTGATCGGCTCGGTGCCCATGCGCCGGCGCAGGTACGGGTGCACCATCTCGCCTTGAATCGGCCCCGGCCGAATGAGCGCGACCTCGACGACGAGATCGTAGAACTGCCGCGGGCGCAGGCGCGGCAGCGTGTTCATCTGCGCGCGCGACTCGATCTGGAAGACGCCGACCGTGTCGGCCGCGCAGATCGCGTCGTAGACCTCCGGGTCGTCGTGCGGCAGCTGCCAGAGGTCGAGCCGCTCGCCGCGGTGGCGCTCGATGAGATCGAGGTGCATGCGCAGCACGGTGAGCATCCCGAGCCCGAGCAGATCGAACTTCACCAGGCCGAGCGTGCCGAGGTCGTCCTTCTCCCACTGCAGGATCGAGCGCCCCGGCATCGACGCCCACTCGACCGGGCAGATCTCGAAGATCGGCCTCTCGGAGAGCACGAAGCCGCCGGTGTGGATCGCGCGGTGGCGCGGCAGCCCCACCATGCGCTCGACCAGCCAAGGCACGAGCGCCACGCGCGTGTCGCTCGGATCGAGCCCGGATCGCTTCATCGCCTCGGCGTCCTTCAGACGGTCGGGCGAGCCGCGCCAAGGGGCGGCGGCGCCGTCCCCGCTTCGTGAAGCGCCGCCGCGCAGCTCGTCGGGCGTTTTGTGATCGGGCGTCGGCTTGTGACTCCCGTGCCAGCCGTCCATGCCGACGAGGCGATCGCAGAGCGAGGCGAGCGCGTTGCCCTGCTCGGGCGAGAAGCCGAGCACGCGGGCGACGTCCTTGGCGGCCTGCTTCGGCTGGAAGGTGTGCACCGCCGCCACCATCGCGGCGTGGTCGCGGCCGTAGCGCTCGTAGACGTACTGGAGCAGCTCCTCGCGCCGCTCGTGCTCGATGTCGAGGTCGATGTCGGGGGGCTCGGAGCGCCCCTCGGACAGGAAGCGCTCGAAGAGCAGCGCGCGCCCGATCGGATCGATCGCGGTGATGCCGAGCGCGTAGCAGACGGCGCTGTTGGCGGCGCTGCCGCGCCCTTGCACGAGGATGCGCCGGCGCTTGGCCTCGCGGACGATGTCCCAGAGGATCAGGAAGTACCCGGCGAACTTCATCCGGCGGATCAGCGACAGCTCGTGCTCGATCTGCGCGCGGTACCTCGGCAGCTCGAGCAGCGCGCCGTAGCGCGTCTTCGCCCCCTCCCAGGTGAGCGCCTCGAGCTCCGCGTCGCGGTCGTGGCCGAGCCTGCGATCGACGCCGGGGATCACCAGGCCGTCGGCGCCGACGCCGATCTCCGGAGAGGCAGAACGAGAGGGAGAGGAACAGGAAGGGGAAAAGGTTAGAAGGGGATTCGGGCTGCCGTTCGCGGCCACGGCCCCGCTGCTGCCCATTGCCTCGACGACGTCATGGCGACGATCGGCAGCCCCCCCCCTCTCGCTTCTTCCCTTCTTCCCTTCCTGTTGCATTCTCTCGCTCTCGTCCACCGGAAAGCACGGCAGCGGCGCCTCGAGATCGCGCAGCGAAAACGCGCACCGCTCGGCGATCTCGAGCGTGCGCTTGACGAGCTCCGGCCGGGCGCGGAAGCGCCGCAGCATCTCGTTCGGCGCGCGCAGGTGGCGCTCGTCGTTCGGGAAGAGGCGATCGCCCGCGCGGTCGATCGTGCACTCGTGTTTGATCGCGCGCAGCACGTCCTCGACGGGCTTGAGCTCGCGCGTGACGTGGTGAACGTGGTTGGTCGCGACGACGCGTCCGTCTCGGCCGGCGAGCCCGAGCTGCGCGGCGAGGACGAGCGTCGTCTGGGTCGCCGCGTGCTCTTCGGGCAGATCGTGGTCCTGCACCTCGAGGTAGAAGCGATCGCCGAAGATCTCGAGCCACGGCGCGGCGAAGCGGGCCGCGCGGCCGACGTCGCCGCGGCGCAGGGCAGGGGCGAGCGGCCCCTCGAGGAACGCGCCGAGCGCGACGAGCCCCTGCGATCGCGCCGCGACCTCTTCGAGCGTCACGTACGGCGTGCCGCGTGGCCGCTCGAAGCGCCCCTTGGAGACGAGCGCCGAGAGGTTCGCGTAGCCGCGCGCGTCTTCGACCAAGAGAACGAGCCCGTAGAAATCCTCGCTCCAGCGACCGCGTTGCCTGCTCGGAGCCGCGCTCTCGCCCACCCCCTCGATGAGCGGCGTCCTGCGCACCGTGAGCTCCGCGCCGACGATCGGCCGCACGCCGACGCGCTCGGCCGCCTCGAGGAAGCGGACCTGGCCGCCGAAGTCGTCGCGATCGGTCAGGGCCAGGGCCTCGTAGCCGAGATCGGCCGCGCGCTCGGCGAGCTGCTCGGGGAGCGACGCCGCCTCGAGGAACGAGAACGCGCTGTGTGCATGCAGCTCCGCGTACATGTACTGAACGAGCGTTTAGTGTCTGGCGTCGCGAAGCAAGCCCATCGCGACGAAATGCGCTGGTCGATCATGGGGTTATGCACAGCAGCTCGAGCGCCTTCTCGAGCAAAACCGACGGGATGCGGTGTGGACAACCTGAGGGGGCGCCGGGGCGTCTCTGAGGGGCACCTGTGCGGGACTACGCCACGCCCAGAGCGGGCGCGGGGGCGCCGTCGCGCGCGTCTCGTCGCGTCGAAATCCGACCGTCGCGCCGAACGAGCGCCCTTGACTGGCGTTCAGGCCACGCGCTAACGCCATCGCCCTCCGATGGCTGCGACCCCGAATCCCCCCGCCAAGAGCGCCGTCAAGCCCGAGCGCCCCGAGAGGCGCGCCACCGCCGAGGCGATGGCCTCGCGCCAGCGCGACATCAGCGTCAGCGAGTTCTTCACCAAGAACCGCCACCTGCTCGGCTTCGACAACCCCGCCAAGGCGCTGCTCACCACCGTCAAGGAGGCGGTCGACAACGCCCTCGACGCCTGCGAAGAGGCCGGCATCCTGCCGAGCGTCCGCGTCGAGATCGTCGAGGCGCTCGCCGCGGCGCCGGCCAAGGAGGGGCAGGAGGCCAAGGCCTCGCGCTTCCGCGTGGCGATCGAGGACAACGGGCCCGGCATCGTCAAGGCGCAGATCCCGAAGATCTTCGCCAAGCTCCTGTACGGCTCGAAGTTCCACCGGCTCAAGCAGTCGCGCGGCCAGCAGGGGATCGGCATCAGCGCCGCCGGGCTCTACGGCCAGCTCACCACCGGCAAGCCGATCACCATCATCTCGAAGATCGGCAAGAGGAAGCCCGCGCACAAGATCACGCTGCGCATCGACACGCGCAACAACGCCCCCGACGTGCTCACCGACGACGAGCTCGATCTGACCGCGCCGGACGAGGTCTCGCAGCACTGGGCCGACAAAGATCACGGCACGCGCGTCGAGATCGAGCTCACGGGCACCTACCGCGCCGGGCGCACCGGCGTCGACGCCTACCTCGAGCAGACGGTCGTCGCCAACCCGCACCTCGAGCTCTTCTACGCGCCGCCGAAGTCCGAGCCGATCCACTACCCGCGCGTCGCCGACGAGCTGCCGCGCGAGGCCGAGGAGATCAAGCCGCACCCGCACGGCGTCGAGCTCGGGATGCTGCTCAAGATGCTGCAGGACGCCGGCGACGTGACCGTGCCGCGCGCGCTGCACGAGACCTTCAGCAAGGTCTCGATGTCGGTCGCGACGCAGGTCTGCGAGGCCGCGGGCGTCTCGCCGCGCGCCAAGGCCGGCGACGTCCACGGCGAGGACGCCGAGCGGCTGCACGCCGCGCTCGGCGAGACCAAGATCCCGCCGCCGAGCGCGAGCTGCGTGGTGCCGATCGGCGAGCTGCTCACGGTCGAGGGGCTCAAGCGCCGCTTCAAGGCCGATTTCTTCGCCTCGAGCACGCGCCCGCCGGCCGTCTACCGGGGCAACCCCTTCGTCATCGAGGTCGGCCTCGCCTACGGCGGCGAGCTGCCGCCCGACGAGCCCGCCGAGATCCTGCGCTTCGCCAACCGTGTGCCGCTGCAGTACCAGCCGCGCGCGTGCGCCATCACCGAGGGGGTGCTCGAGACCAACTGGAAGAACTACGAGCTCGGGCAGCCGAAGGGGTCGCTGCCGATCGGGCCGCTCGCGATCATGGTCCACCTCGCCTCGGTCTGGGTGCCGTTCACCAGCGAGGCGAAGGAGGCGGTCGCGCACTACCCGGAGATGCTCGCCGAGATCAAGCTCGCCCTCCGCGACGTCGGCCGCAAGCTCGGCATCCACCTGCGCGCCCGCGAGCGCGCGCAGGCCGACGCGCAGCGCAAGAGCCTCTTCGAGCGCTACATCCCCGAGGTCGCCGCCTCGCTCGCCAAGATCCTCGGCGAGGACAAGGCGCAGTTCGAGGCCGCGTTCCAGAGCGCCTTGCCGAACTTCGTCCGCGTCGCGCAGGCGCGCGCCGAGGGCGAGGGAGAGGGCGACGAGACCCCCGCGTCCGAGGCGCCCGGCGAGCCGATCGCGGCGCGCCACGCGGCGTCGATCCCGCCGCCGGCCGACACGACCGACGACGACGACGGCAGCG
>JAJXTK010000261.1 GCA_021783935.1 Myxococcales bacterium
CCGATCTCGAGAAGCCGATCGTCACCTCGGGGTAGCGCTCGCGCAGGAAGTCGATCTGGTTGAGCTCGAGCTCGTGGTCTTCGCTCGGGTAGATCGAGACGCAGTGGTTGAGCGCGAGGGGGATGCTCCGGCGCGTGAAGAACGTGACCAGGTCGTCGATGTCCTTGAGCGAGCTGCCGCCCGTCGACGCGATCACCGGCTTGTGGGTCTTGGCGATCTTCTCGATGAGGACCCAATCGTTGATGTCGGAGCTCGCGAGCTTCAGGATCTCGACGTCGAGCTCGACGCACAGATCGACCGACTTCTCGTCGAAGGGGGTCGCCATGCGGATGCAGTTGTTCTTGCGAATCTCCTCGGCGAGGCGCGCGAGGTCGTCCTTCGACAGGCGCGTGTCGAGCGTCTTCTTGATGTAGCGGATGTCGGTGCGATCGCGGAAATCGCGATGGATGAAGTTCTCGACGTCGCGGATCTGGAGCTTTATGGCCGCGCGCACGTTGTGATAGCGCGCCACGCGCCCGAACTCGCGCACGATGCGCACTCCGCGGTCGACGCGGCCGAGGTGGTTGTTCGCGAGCTCGAGGACGAACAGTTCGTCGAAGACGTTGCGATTGATCACCGGGTTCCCTCGCTCGTGTGGACGCTCTCGGCGCCGGGTGCGGGTCTGTCGGCGAAGCGTATCACACGGGCATTCAGGGCTCTTCCATGGGCACGAGCATGTTCTCGCGAAGCTCGTCCCTCGAGAGGAACGGCGCGAGATCCTCCAGCGGCGAGGAGACCATGCGGCCGTCGTCGAGCCGGCGCGAGGCGAGCTTCGGCGCGAACGGCTGCGCTCGATCGAGCACTATCTCGCAGAGCGCGGGCGCGCCGGCCTCGAGTGCGGCCCGGATGGCGCCGTCGAGCTCGCCGTGGCTCTCGGCGCGCGCGTACGCGAAGCCGAACGCCTGGGCGAGCTTGGCGAAGTCGGGGAAGCCGACTCGGCTCTCCGGCCCGCAGCCGACAGGGTTGTCTGGGAAATATGCGGCCTGCGTATGGCGAATCGAGTGGTAGCCGCCGTTGTTCAAGACGAACAGCGCGATCGGGAGCCGCTGCGTGGCGATGGTCTGCAGCTCCTGGAGGTTCATCTGCATGCTGCCGTCGCCGGCGACGCACACCACCTGACGCCGCCCCGCGGCGATGGACGCACCGATCGCTGCGGGGAGATCGAACCCCATCGGCGCCGATCCCGAATCGCTGAAGAGCCGCTGCCCTTGCTGGATCTTGGCCGCCTGGAAGGTCGCGACGCAGGCCGTGCCGTCGCCGGTCACCACGATGGCGTCGCTCGGCAGGGCGGCGAACAGGCGATCGACGAAGACGTAAGGGTTCACGGGCGACGGCTGATCGCCATACTCCGGCAACACGACCGGATAGCGCGCGCGACGAGCGCGGCACCATGCGACGTACTGCGCGTGCGCCGGAGATCGCGCGTGATCCGCCATGGGCAGGATCTCGCGGAAGAAGTCGCGAAGATCGGCGTGGATCGGGAGATCGATCCGCAAGGTCGGTTTCTTCAGCTCGGCCTCGTCCACGTCGACCATCGCGATCGACGCCGCGCGCGCGAAGCTCTTCCAGTTGTAGCTGATCTGCCGGATGTTCAACCGACAGCCGAGCACCAACAGGAAGTCTGCGTTCTGGACGGCGAAGTTCCCCGCGCGATCGCCGACCGTCCCGGGGCGCCCCGCGTAGAGGGGGTGGTCCTCCGGCAAGAGGTCGTGCGCGTTGAAGGCGGTGACCGTGGCCGCGCCCACCCGGTCGACGAACGCGCGGAAGTCGTCGTAGACGCCGGCGAGGCGCACGCCGCTGCCCGGCATGATCACGGCGCGTTCGGCCTTCGCCAGCCGCTCGATCACGGCGTGGCACGCGGCGGCGAGCTCGGCGGGATCGCGGGCGCCGCGCGCGGGCTCGTAGCCGGGCAGCTCCTCCGTCTCGACGATCGCGCCCTGCACGTCCATCGGGACATCGATCCAGACCGGCCCGGGGCGTCCCGTCGTCGCGAGGTGGAGCGCGCGCTCCACGACGAAGCGCACCTGCCGCGGATCCTCGAGCATGACAGCCCACTTCGTGATCGGCTCGACCAGACGAACGATGTCGATCTCCTGATCGCCGAGCTGCCGCAGCGGCAGGCCGGTGCTGCGCACCGTCGTCTCGCGCTTGACCTGCCCAGAGACGACGAGCATCGCGAGCGAATCGACGAAGGCGCCGTACACGCCGGTGATCGCGTTCGTTCCGCCGGGCCCCGTCGTGACGTTCACGGCGGCCATGCGCCCGGTCAGCCGGAAATAACTCTGCGCGGCCATCGCGCAGGCCTGCTCGTGGTGAAAGGACACCCACTCGATCACGCGGCTGCGTCCAAAGGCGTCGTTGAGGTGCATCGCACCGCCGCCGGTGACGAGGAAGCAGTGCCGAATCCCGTGCTCTTCCAGGATTCGAACGATCAGGTCGGCGACGCGAATCTTCATGGCACTGCCCCTCGCGAGTCAGGATCGATGATGGCGGACGGTCCGCGCGATCGCCTCGTCGAGCGAGACGAGCTCCTCGAGCCCTAGCTCCGCGCGCGCACGCGCCGTCGACGGCACGTAGCGCTCGGGCGCTGCCCCCTCGACGGGCGCTTGGCGGCGCTCGACGCGCGTGCCGAAGTGCGCCGCGACGCGGGCGGCGACCTCCGAGATCGAGCGCGCGTGCTGCGAGCCGACGTTGTACGCCCGCGCCGGCTCGCCGCGGATCAGAATGGCCAACAGCCAGACCACGAGCTCGGTCGCGTACATGTACGAACGGAGCGGCGTGCCGTCCCCCTCGACCACGATCGGCCCGCCCGCGAGGCCGTCGCGCAAGAAGTTGCCGATCGCGAAGTGCGCGTCGAGCGGCAGCAGCGGCCCGACGAACGCGAAGCAGCGGGCGATCGCCACCGGCAGCCCGCGCTGCGTCGCGAGGGCCGACAGCAACTCGGCGCCGCGCTTGCCTTCGGCGTAGGCGCTCCGCGGGTCCAGCGGATCGGGGCCGCGCGCGCAGGTCTCCTCGACGTGCGTGACGTCGAGCGCCTGGCGCCCGTAGATCGCGCCGGAGCTCGTGAGCAGGACCCGCGTCGCGCCGTGCTCGCCCGCCACCTCGAGGATGCGCTCAGTGCCGCGCAGGGCGACGTCGAACATCTCGCGCGGATCGGCCTCGTTGAGGCGTGCGCTCGCCGCGGTCGCCGCATGGATCACATGGGTCCATCGATCGTCGGGCCTCGGCGCGAAGGATCGGACGTCGGCGGCGCGCGACTCGAAGCGAGCGCGGCCACGCTCGGCGAAGCGCGCGAGCGCCGGCGAGGGATCGCGCGCGAGCGCCGTGACGTGCAGGTCGAGGCCGAGCTCGTCGTCGGCGCGAAGCAGCGTGGCCAGGAGCCACGCACCGAAGAACCCCGTCGCGCCGGTGACGAGCACGCGCGCGCCGCGGAGCTCTTGGAGATCGCCGCGCGCGCGCGCGACGACCTCGTCGAGCTCGTCCTGGGCGAGCGGCCTAAGCATCCTCTTCGACGGCGCTCGGTCGCGCGCGCTCGGCGGGCTGCAACGCAGGCTCCGGGATCGGGCCCGCCCGCGGGCGCAGGGGCGGGAAGTTGATGCGGTCCTCGACGATCACGAAGAACTTCCGTCGGACTTGCGCGTGGATCGAGCCGACGTACTCGCCGAGCACGCCGAGGAAGAGCAGCTGCACGCCGGCGAAGAAGAGGATCAGCAGGATGAGCGACGACGACGCAGGCGCGCGAATGTCCCAGTGAACGAGCTCCGTTGCGCGTGCGACGAGCAGCAGAGCGTACGCGGCCGCCAGAGCGAACGAGCCGATCGCCAAGAGTCCACCCAAGTAGCTCGCGACGCGAATGGGCACGATGCTGTGGCTGATGACTCCATTCAGCCCGAAGTCGAATAGGAATGCGAGGCTGTGGTGCGAGCGCCCCGCGACGCGCGGCGCGCGCTCGAAGGGCATCGGAACCTGCTTGAACCCCGCCGTCGCGATGAGCCCGCGGAGGTACGGCGCGGCGTCGTCCACGCGGATGACCTCGTCGAGCACGCGCCGATCGAGCAGGGCGAACCCGGTGAAGTCGCGAGGCAAGGGGTCGGGAGAGAGCCGATCGATGAGCCGGTAGTACAGGCTCCGCAGGGCGCGCATCACGAGGGCTTCGTGAGGGTTCTTGTAGACGCCGTAGACGACGTGATGCCCTCGCTCCCAGAGGTCGACCATCTTCGGGATCAGAGTCGGCGGCTCTTGCAGGTCGGCGGTGATGCCGACGAGCGCGTCTCCCGATGCGTGTCGCATCAGCGTGACGGCCGACTTCTCCGCCCCGAAGTTGCGCGAGTACGCGAGCACCTTCACCCGCGGATCGCTCGCCGCGATCTCGCGCAGGATCGCGAGCGTGCCGTCGGCGCTGCGGTTGTCGCCGAAGAGGTGCTCGTAGTCGTAGCGATCGCCGAGCGACTCGCAGACGCGGCGGACCTCCTCGTAGCAGCGCCGGACGGTCGCCTCCTCGTTGTACACGGGGGTGATCACCGTCAGCAGCCGTCGGCCTCGCTCGGACACGATGGCCCGAGGGTAGCGCACTGCGGTCGGCGCGCGCCGCTACGAAGCGACGCCGCCAAGAGCCGCGCCCACCCCCGGGCCGCCCCAGCGGTCGCCAGCGTGCCTGGTCGCAGCGGCGCGTCGTCGCAGCGATGGACCGCCTCGTGCTCCGCGGGCGGGACGACGACCGCGCGGCCGAGGACATTCGCCCGGTAGATGCGGGTCTCGACCCCCTCGACGCTCGCGCGCCACGCGGGCGAGCACGCGTCCGAGGTGACGACGAGCGCGTGGGCGGTCGTGGGCGGGTTCGGCAGCGGCAGCGGCAGCGGCGTCGGCAGCGGCAGCGGCGGCGGCAGCGGCTCCGGCATCGGCATCGGCATCGGTATCGGCACCGGCATCGGCACCGGCTGCGGCATCGGCACCGGCACCGGCACCGGCATCGGCACCGGCCACGGCACCGGCATCGGCACCGGCCACGGCACCGGCATCGGCTCCGGCCACGGCACCGGCACCGGCACCGGCATCGGCCGCCCATTCGGCCGCACTCCGCTCTGGCGTCCACCGGCGCCGCCGGGTCCGGGGGGTCGAGGTGCGAGGAAGCCTGGCTGTTCTTGCCGTGGTCCGCGCGCGACCCGGTCAGCGAGCACCGAGCCGGACGCGGACCTCGTGCTCGCCGGCGAGGCCTGCGTCCAGCGGGATCCGGTTCGTATCGAGCGGCAGCCCATCGAGCTTCAACTCCGCGATGCCTGCGCCGACGGCGTCGGGGTTCTCGACGACGACGTGCACGCGCTGCGTCCCGACGCGGACCCACGCCTGGAAGCCCTTCCAGTGCGCGGGGATGCACGGCTCGAGGCGCAGCGCGCCCTCTTCGCGCCGCAGGCCGAGGATGCCCTCCACGCCGAGCCGCCATGCCCACGAGGCGGCCCCCGTGTACCAGGTCCAGCCGCCGCGACCGACCCACGGCGGCGCGCCGTAGACGTCGGCCGCGAGGACGTACGGCTCGACACGGTAGCGCGCGATCTCGTCGCGAGTGCGGGTGCGCAGAATCGGATTCAAGAGGCGAAAGATTCGCTCGGAGCGCGCCCCGTCGCCGAGGTCGGCATGTGCCCATCCGAGCCACGTCGCCGCGTGCGTGTACTGGCCGCCGTTCTCGCGAACGCCAGGTGGATAGGCGCGAATGTACCCAGGGTCGTGTCGCGTGCTCTCGAACGGCGGCGTCAGCAGCAGGACCAGCCGATCGGCTTCGCGGACCAACCGCTCGTCGGCGGCGCGCACCGCCGTGCGCGCGCGCTCGATGGCGACGTCGACGGCGCCAGGCTCGACGAGCACGCGCGCGTCCGACAGCGCGGCCCACGACTGCGCGATGGAGTCGATCCGGCACTCGCGCGCGCTCGCGGAGCCCAATGACGAGCCATCGTCGTGAAACGCACGGAGGTACCAGGCGCCGTCCCACGCGCAGGCCTCGACCTTCTCGCGCAGCGCGCGTGCACGCCCGCGCCACGTCGCGGCCTGGTCGCGCGCTTCGCGTCGCTCGCAGAGCTGCGCGAAGCGGCTCATCGTCGCGCACAGAAACCACCCGAGCCAGACGCTCTCGCCGCGCCCCGCTGCGCCGACGTTGTTCATTCCGTCGTTCCAATCGCCGTCCCCCATCAGCGGCAAGCCGTGCGCCCCTTCGGTCACCGCGCGCTCGAGGGCCCTGCGGCAGTGCTCGAACAGCGTCGCCGACTCGGCGGACGTCGCGTACTCGGCGTAGCGGTCGTGCTCGTCCCCCCGCAGGGGATCGCCGACGAGAAACGGCACGGGCTCGGAGAGGATCGACGCGTCGCCCGACGCCCGGACGTATTCGGCGGTCACGAAGGGCAGCCACGCGAGATCGTCGGAGCAGCGCGTGCGCACGCCGCGGCCCGCCGGCGGATGCCACCAGTGCAGCACGTCGCCCTGTTCGAACTGGTGCTTGGCCGCCTCGAGGATGTGCGCGCGCGCGAGGCCGGGCGCCCCGTGCAGCAACGCGAGCACGTCCTGCAGCTGGTCGCGGAACCCGAAGGCGCCGCTCGATTGGTAGAAGGCGGTGCGCCCGAAGAGGCGCGCGGAGAGCGACTGGTAGAGCAGCCACCGGTTGAGCATCAGGTCCATCGCCGGCTCCGGCGTCTCGACGCGCACGCTCCCGAGCAGATCGTCCCAGAACGCCTCGGTGTCTCTCCGCGCCGCTGCGACGTGGGCCGAGTCCCGGAATCGGTCGACGCAGCGAAGCGCCGCCTCGCGATCGTCGGCTTGCCCGAGAATGAAGTGCGTCTCGAGCCGCTCGTTGGGCGCGAGCTCCAGGTGCACTTGCAGGGCGGCGCACGGATCGACGCCGCCGCCGACGGTCCCCGCGAGCCCCCAGCGCTCGAGCGCCTCGGGCCGCGCATAGTCGCCGCGCCGGCCGAGGAACTCCGCGCGGTCGGTCGTGAAGCCGTGCGCGTCGCGACTCGCGGCGAGGAACGCGACGCGCGCGCCGAAGTCGGAGTTCCAGCTGCATTGTGCCAGCAGGCACGCCCGCGCGGCGTCGACCTCGCTCACGATGTAGGGGCGCTGCTCGTCGCGCAGCCTCCCGAGCACCCATTCGGCGTAGTACGTCGCGGTCAGCCGCCGGTGCCGGGCGAGCTTGTTCTCGAGCCGCAGCCGCGCCACCTTGAGCGGCGCGTCGGGGGGCACGAAGATCGTGAGCTCCTGCACGAGCCCGTGGCTCTCGTGCGTGTAGGTCGTGTACCCCGCGCCGTGGCGCACCACGACCTCCGCCTCCGGGCCCGCGGGCCGTGGCGTCGGCGACCACACGGCGGCGGTCTCCTCGTCACGGAGGTAGAGCGCCTCGGAGGGCGTGTCGAAGACCGGATCGTTGCGCCACGGCGTCAGCCGGTTCTCGCCCGCGTTGAGCGACCAGCTCGATCCGAGTGAAGACTCGCTCACGAGGCACCCAAAGACCGGGTTCGCCAAGACGTTGCACCACGGCGCCGGGGTGGGCTCGCCGGGCCGGACCCGAATGACGTACTCGCGACCGTCCTCGCTGAATCCACCCACGCCGTTGTCGAAGCGAAGGGGCGCCGCATCGCGCGCGGGGGGGGCGTGCGCCGGACGCGACGAGGGCCGCTGCCCTCCGTCGTCGATCGTCGGCTCGAAGCGCGGCGGCTTCGGGGGCTCCGGGGGCGTCCGCGCCGTCTGCGCCGCCAGCGCTCCATCGCGCGTGTCGAGCAGCACGCGCGCACACGCCTCGAGGTGCGCGCGCTCGTCGTCTTTGAGTTGATCGGCCGGGAGCACGTAGACGCCGCCGTGACGGTTCAGCCAGTCGTCGACGTCGCACAGCGACAGGACGCTCCGCAGCGAGCCCGCTGCGTCCGAGACGTAGCCGGTGGCTCGTTCGTCCACCAAGACGAGATCGGTGCGCACGCCGCACGTGCGCAGATAGCTCTGCGCGGCGATGAGCTCACGGACGAGCGGCGTGTCGGCGTCGTGCACGCGCACGAGCAGGATCGGGTCGTCACCGGAGATCCCCCGGCCCCAGAGCCGCCGCTTGTCGGGGCGCCCGGCGGCGATCACGTCCGAGTGCGCCCGAAGCCCCGCATGGGCGAAGAGCACGGCCGAGAAGAGACGCTGCACGGCCGGCAGTAGCTCGGGCGCAAGGTGAGCACGCGCGAGCCTCCGCCCGGCCTCTCGCTCGGCGTCGCGGAAGGTCCAGCGAACCGAGTGCATGGAGCCGTATCGGAGGGCGAGCTCGAGCGCGGCGGCACGGCCATTCGCGACCGACGTGACGAAGGCGAGCGTCACCGTCCGCTTCGGCTTCAGTTCGACGCTGCCCATCAAGCTCATGACGGGATCGAGCACCGCGCCGACGCGACCGCGCAGCG
>JAJXTK010000262.1 GCA_021783935.1 Myxococcales bacterium
CCGCCCCCGCCGCCACCGCGCTCGCCGCCCCCGCCGCCACCGCCACCGCGCTCGCCGCCGCCGATCTTCACGCCGCCGCCGCGATCCCCGCCGCGATCCCCGCCCCGCTCGCCGTCACCGAAGCCGCCCCCCCGCTCTCGCCCCTCGCCCCTCTCGCCCAGCCCCCCAATGCCCACGCCGACTCCGACGTCCACCCCCACGCCGACGCGCAGCTTGCCTCGCGTGATCCTCGGCTCGTGCACGACGACGACGCGACCGCGAGCGAGCGAGCGCGGCGGCGGACCCCAACCCGGGTGCACGCGCACGCGCCAAGGCTCGGGTCGGACCGCGACGTAGCGCATGCCGGGGCGCCAGCCCCACACGCCGACGTTGACGACCGGGCCGACGCGTACCGCCAGCGTGACGTCGACCGGATCGACCGCGATCCCCCACGTCGCGGCGAAATAGAGCCCCCCCTCCATCGGCTCGAACGTCACGAGCTCGGGGTGATCGGCGACCACGCCGACCGTCAGGTGACGCTCGCCCACGGGGATCGGCTGCAGCGACGCGTCGAGCACGTACGCGCGCACCTGCCCCGTGTCGGCGTCCGACAGGAGCTCCACGCGATCGGGGCCGACCATCTGCACCACGCCGCCGTGGGGCCCCTTCACCTCCGCCACCACCGCGGCCTGCGCAGGGGGCGGCGCGGACGGCGGCGTCAAGAGCACCATCGTGCCGCCGGCCGGGATGTAGAGCGTCCCCCGCGCGGGCGCGTCGCCGACCTGCACGACGTACGACACGGGCTCGAGATCCGCCTTGAACGCGGGCACCTGCGCGCCGTAGAGCGCCGTGCCCTCTATCGGCATCAGCTCGACCGACTTGCCGTCGTCCCCCTCGAGCGAGCCGACGAAGCCCTCCTTGATCGGCGCGCCGCTCTTGTCGCGCACGTCGGCCTTCACCACGCCGTCGTCCTCGAAGGTCCAGCCGACCGTGCCGAAGTCGAACTGCTGCACGAGCGCCTTGTTCGAAGCGTCCTTCGAGGCGCTCGCGCCGTCGCCGGACTTCTTGGCGGGCGTGTCGTCCGAGAGGTCGACCTTCGACCTCGTCCTCTTGCCGGACGTCGACTCGTCGTCGCCTTCGGTGTGCTTGCTGCACGCGGACGCGAGCGGCAGAGCGAGCATGAGCGCGACGAGCGAACGGCGAAGCAGCATCCGAGTCATCGTGAGGGCCTCCGTTTCCGAGCCGTGAGGATACGTCCCCGGAGCGTGAGACGGGCCCGCGCGTGTGGACATTCGAGCCGCGCGCGGTTCGTCCGCGGGGTTCGCCTGTGACATGTGCGACCGACGCCCCAATTTTCGCTCGCGCCGGCCCTGACCCATCGATCGATGGGATGGCGACGCGCGCAGGCATGATGGAGCGCACGTCTCTGCCGTGACCTCCCGCACGCCTCGCCAGCGACACCTCGGCGCCACGTGCGGCGCGCACTCGAGCGGGCGGCCAAGACCCAGCCGTACTTCGATCGCTCGATCGTGGAGCTCGAGCGAGCGAGCCAGCGGCCCCGCGAGCTCGACGTGGTCCACGGCTGCGACGTCTTGGTGAACCGCCGCGCGTAGGCCCCGTCGCGGGGCGTCGTCGCCGCTCTCGTGGTGCCGCGCGCGCTCGCCGACGACCCGAGCCACGCGCTCCTCTGAGCCTCACGCGCCGCACACCCGCCGCGCCTTCTCGAGCAGCCTGCGCAGCCCGACGTCCCCCTCCGGCGCTCGGCCGAGCGCCTCGCCCCACGAGAGCCACCGCGCGTCGTGCGACTCGTCGGGGCGATGGGCGAGCGCCTCGGGATCCTCGGCCACCACGAGGTAGCGCACGTCGAGGTGCTCGTGCGCCCCCTCGTCCTTGCGCGCGGGGATCGCGTGCACGTCGAGGTCGATCGGTCGCGGCGCACGCGGGTGCAGCGAGACGTGGCAGCCGGTCTCCTCGTGCGCCTCGCGCAGCGCCGTCGACGCCATGGACCCGGCGTCGATCGGCTCCGCGTGCCCGCCGGGCTGCAGCCATTTGTGCAGCTTCGCGTGGTGCACCATGCAGACGCGCGCGCCGCTCCGATCGACGACGACGGCGCTGCCGGTGAAGTGCGCGGTCGGCTCCTTGCGCGAGAACGGCGCCGCGAGCGCGACCGCGTGCCGCTTCATCGTGTCGCGATCGAACGCCTCGCGATCGTCCTGGGGGAGGTGCGCCTCGAGCAACGCGACGAGCTCGGCCTTGCGCACGACCTCCAGGATGGCGCCAGCGATGAGCTCGGGCACCTCTTCCTGCAGGAAGTGGCCGGCGTCGGTGCGCGTCATCGTCGCGCGCGGCAAGAGGTGCTGCATCCACTTGCGCACCGAGCTGAGCACGGGGTCGCGATCTCCCCACACGATCGCCGCCGGCCCCTCGAACGCCTGGGTGATCTCCTGCACGCGCCGCAGCGCCGGGATCGACGGGTGACGATCGGAGTCGGGCACCATGCGCGCGAGCGCGAGGGGGGCCGCGTTGTTGCGGAGCCCCTCGAGCGGCCAGCGATAGGCGCGCAGCACCTCGCCGCGGATGCTCTGCCTGTCGCCCTGCGGTAGCCACAGGACGCGCTGCGGGAAGCCGAGCCCACGGAAGAGCGCGGGGGCGACGATCGGCGTGCGCGCGAGCCGATGGAACAGCGTCGGCCGAAACCCCGGCCGCGGCGGCGAGAGCACGGTGTTCAGCACGACCAGCCCGAGCGCGCGCGAGGGCTCGCGCAGGGCGCCGACGCCGATCGGCCCGCCCCAGTCTTGACCGACGAAGACGAAGCGATCGAGGCCGAGGGCGTCGTAGAGGTACGACAGCTGCGCGACGTGACGGTCGAGGCGATGGAAGCTCGCGTCGACGCGCTCCGAGAGCCCGAGGCCGACGAGGTCGGGCATGATGAGGCGCAGCGGCGCGCCGGCGAGCGCGGCGGCGACCTTGCGGTAGAGGAAGCCCCACGTCGGGTTGCCGTGCAGCATCACGACCGGTGTTCCCTCGCCGGCCTCCATCACGTGCATGCGCGCGCCGCCGACGTCGTGGATCGAGCGGCGAAATGGGAGCATCCGCGCGAGCCAGTCGGGGAGCGGCGGCGGGGCGATCGCATCGGGGGGCATGCGCGAGGGACGCTATCACCGCCTGCGCGCGCCGCGGACGGGGGCCGCCGAGCAGGCTGCGCAATTCGCCGCGCGCCGAAGCGACTGGTTCCTTGATCCGCCGGATGCTAGCGATTGCATCGACCGAACGCGCGCCGTCGCGCCCGCAAGCCGGAGCGGCACTTCCATGAAACTCGCTCACGACGCTTCCCTCTTCGTCGCCCTCGTCGTCGCCTCGACCGCGCTGCTCGCCTGCAGCAGCGGCAGCGGCGGCGCGGCCGGCGCGCCCGACGCCGGCCCCGTCGCGTGCACGGCCGACAACGGCACCTGCAAGACCTCGATCGAGTGCTGCAGCGACTCGTGCTCGATCGGCGGCGTCTGCAACGCCCCCAGCCGCTGCGCCGCGCTCGGCGCCGCCTGCGCCAAGGGGGTCGACTGCTGCACCGGCACGTGCGTCGGCGGCAGCTGCGCCGCGCCGACGTGCGTCGACGACCTCGAGCCCTGCCTGCTCCCGAGCGACTGCTGCAGCACGATGTGCGACGGCAGCTCCGGCACCTGCAAGGCCCCCGACCCCGCGTGCACCGAGCTCACCAAGACCTGCGCGACCGACGCGGATTGCTGCTCCGGCCACTGCGGCCTGAACCACGCGTGCGGCACCGTCGCGTGCTCGAAGGCGGGCCAGGCGTGCCAGGCGAGCGCCGATTGCTGCGGTGGCTACTTCTGCGCCTCCAGCGCGTGCACGGCGCAGCTCGCTGCGGGCTCCCCGTGCACGACGTCGGACATGTGCAAGTCGGGGCTCGCGTGCGACCCGCAGTCGGGCGCCTGCAAGCCGAGCGGCGCATGCGGATCGCTGCTAGGCAAGGATCTCTCCGGTTGGAGCGCGAGCGCCGCGGCCACGCCCGAGGAGCTCGACCTCAACGCCTGCGCGTGCGACGCCGGCGGCCCTTGCGCGACGGTCTGCGTCGGCGCCGCGCAGCCCGACTTCTGCGAGGGGCAGGCGCCCGCAGTGGGCGGCGCATGCGACCTGTGTCTCCACGCCACCGGGCTGGCCGGGTGCGGCGATCAGCTGCGGGCTTGCCAGAGCAATTGAGGCGCGCGCCCGTCGCGGTGCGAGGCTCGACGCGCGGCGAGGTCCGCCGAATCGCTCGGTCTCGCCCGAACCTGGCGGGCTCGAAGCGCATCCGAACGGGGCCTTTGCACCATGTCGAACCCTCTGCTTTCTCTCGCGCACCCCCTCCCCTTCGACCGCATCCGCGCCGAGGACGTCGCGCCGGCCATCGACGTGCTCCTCGAGCGAGCTCGCGGCCGCCTCGACGCGATCGCCGCGGCGCCTCCGACGTTCGAGGCGACGCTCGGCGCGCTCGACGCGTTCGCCACCGCGCTCGACGACGCGATCGGCCTCGTCTCGCACCTCGAGGCGTGCGCGAGCACCAAGGAGATCCGCGCGGCCTACGCCGCGGCGCAGCCGCGCGTGAGCGAGCTGTTCTCGTCGGTGCCGATGCACGACGGGGTCTACCGCGCGCTCATTCGCTTCGCAGCGACCGACGAGGCGAAGGCGCTGGTCGGCCCGAGGCGGCGCTTCCTCGACAAGACGCTCGCGGACTTCCGCCGGCACGGTGCCGAGCTCGATCCCGAGGGGAAGCGGCGCCTCGCGGCGATCGACGTCGAGCTCTCGCAGCGCACCATCGAGTACGGCGAGCACGTGGTCGATGCGACCGCCGCCTTCGAGCTGATCGTCGCCGACGAGGCGCGCCTCGCGGGGATGCCCGCAGCGGCGATCGAGGCGGCGCGCGAGAGCGCGAAGAGCAAGGGGAAGGACGGCTTTCGCCTCACGCTCCAGGCCCCGAGCTACACCGCGGTGCTCACCTACGCCGACGACCGCGCGCTGCGCGAGGCGCTCTATCGCGCCTACGCCACCCGCGCCTCCAAGCCGCCGCACGACAACCGCCCGCTCGTTCGGCGCATCCTCGAGCTGCGGCGCGACAAGGCGCGCCTGCTCGGCTTCGCCGACTTCGCCGACTTGGTCCTCGAGGATCGGATGGCGAAGCAAGGGGCAGCGGCGCGCGCGTTCCTGGCGACGCTGCGCGACAAGACGCGGGCGCACTTCGAGGCCGAGAACGCCGCGCTGGTCGCCTTCCGCCGCGAGCTCGAGGGGCCGACGGCGCCGCCGCTCGAGCCCTGGGACGTCGCGTACTACGCGGAGAAGCTTCGCCGGGCGCGCTTCGACTTCGACGCCGAGGCGCTGCGCGCGTACTTCCCGTTCGAGCGGGTGCTCGAGGGGGCGTTCGAAGTCGCGCGGCGCCTCTACGGCGTCGCGATCGCGCCGACTGCGCTGCCGACGTGGCACCCCGACGTGCGCGCCTACGAGGTGCGCGACGCCGACGGGCACGTGATCGCGAGCTTCTACGTCGACGCCTTCCCGCGCGAAGAGAAGCGCGACGGCGCGTGGATGCACGGGCTGCTCACCGCCGCGCGCGGGCGCGATCCGAGCGCGCGCAACGTCGAGGTGCTCGTCGCCAACGTGACCCCCAGGGTCGGCGCGCGCCCCGCCCTGCTCTCGCACGGCGAGGTCGAGACGATCTTCCACGAGCTCGGCCACCTCTTGCACCACGCGCTCTCCAAGGTCGACCTGCGCAGCCAGGCCGGCACCAACGTCGCCTGGGATTTCGTCGAGCTGCCGTCGATGATCATGGAGAACTGGGCGTGGGAGCGCGAGGCGCTCGACCTGTTCGCGCGCCACTGGGAGACCGGCGAGCGGCTCCCCGCGGCGCTCTTCGCTGCGATGAGGCGCGCGCGATCGTTCCGCGCTGCCGGTGCGATGATGCGCCAGCTCGGCTTCGCGGAGCTCGACCTCGCGCTGCACTGCGACTTCGATCCGGCCACGTCGAAGGACGACCCGGTCGAGCTCGCGCGCGCCATCCTCGATCGGCACTCGGCCGCGCCGCTGCCGGCGGAGCACGCCATGGCCGCGGCGTTCGGCCACCTCTTCGCCAGCCCGGTCGGCTACGCGGCCGGCTACTACTCGTACAAGTGGGCCGAGGTGCTCGACGCCGACGCCTTCTCGCGCTTCCAGCGCGAGGGGGTCTTCGCGCCGCACGTCGGGCGCGCCTTGCTCGAGAGCGTGCTGTCGAAGGGGGACTCGGACGACCCCGCGGAGCTGTTCCGCACGTTCATGGGGCGCGATGCGTCGATCGACGCGATGCTCGAGCGCGCCGGGCTCGCGAGCTGATCGGCACGTGCCGTGCGACGTGATCTGCGCTAGAGCGGCGGCGTCGTAGTCGAACAGGTGATCGTCGGCGACGGGGTCTCGATCTCGTCGCGGGAGGAACGTCCGAGCTCCATAGGGCAGGGTGCCAGGTAACGCCTGGTGCGGGTGACCGCGAGGACAGTGCCACAGAGAACAGTCCGCCGCTCCGCGCGCCCTCTCGAGAGGGAGGGCACGCCGATCGGTGAGGGTGAAACGGCGGGGTAAGAGCCCACCGCGTCGACGGTAACGCCGACGGCACGGCAAACCCCACCCGGAGCAAGGCCATGTAAGAAGGCGACGGCGCGCATGCTCGCTGCGTGCGCGCCGGAAGGGTGAGCCCGCCCGGTGCCTTCGGGTAGGCCGCTAGAGGCGCGCGGTGACGCGCGCCGTAGAGGAATGATCGCCACCGCGCAGCAGGGCGACCGAGGCGCGGGACAGAACTCGGCGTACGGACGACTGCGACCGGAGAGCCGGGCTCCGCGAGGGGCTCGGCTCTTTGCTTTTCTCCCTTTTCACAGCGCACCTCCCGTGCGAACCACCTCGACGTGCGCCGCCTCGCGATCGCCCTCGTCCACCACCCCGTCCTCGATCGCCAAGGCGCCGTCGTCACCAGCGCCATCACGAACGTCGACGTGCACGACCTGTCGCGCAGCGCGCGGACCTTCGGCGCGAGCGATTTCTTCGTGACCTCGCCGATCGCCGCGCAGCGCGCGCTCGTCGAGGCCATCCTCGCCCACTGGCGCGAGGGGTCGAGCGGCTCGCGCATCCCGTCGCGCAAGGACGCCCTCGAGATCGTGCGCGTCGTGCCGACGCTCGACGACGCCATCGCCGCGCTCGGCGGGCGCGACGCGGTCGAGCTCTGGGCGACGGCGGCCCGCAGCGACGCCGGCGAGGTGACGATGATCGCGAGCTACGCCGAGGCGCGCGCGCGCCTCGACGGATCCGACCCGCGCGCCGTCTTGATCCTCTTCGGCACCTCGTGGGGGCTCGCTCCCGGGCTCGTCGAGGCGAGCGACGCGCGCCTGCCGCCGATCGTGGGCACCACCGACTACAACCACCTCAGCGTCCGCGCCGCGTGCGCCATCACGCTCGATCGGCTCTGCGCGCGCTGAGCGGCGCGCGGCTCGATCCGCGGGACGAGCGGGCGCGGCGAGGGGGAGCGAGCGCCGCTCCCCCTCTCGCGCCCCCTGTCCGCTCGCGCGTGTCGAGCTCAGCGAAGACCGCCGCACGCGTTCGGCACGCCGCCGCCGCCGCAGGTGAGGCCGGTCGGGCACGGGCCGCAGTCGAGCAGGTTGCCGCAGCCGTCACCCGCCTGACCGCATTCGTAGCCGAGCGCGCTGCACGTGGTGGGAGTGCACGTCGGTCCGCCGCATTGGTTCGGCGTGCCGCCGCCGCCGCACGTCTGCCCCGCCGGGCACGGGCCGCAGTCGAGCAGGTTGCCGCAGCCATCGCCGATCGGTCCGCACGTCGCGCCGACCGACGTGCAGGTCCGCGGAGCACAGCCGGCGGTGCCGTTGTGCCCGCACTGGTTGGGGACGCCCGCGCCGCCGCACGTGTCGGGCGCGACGCAGTCGCCGCAGTTGACGGCGCCGCCGCACCCGTCGCCGATCCAGCCGCACGTCGCACCGACCGAGGCGCACGTCAGCGCCTTGCAGCTCGGCCCGCCGCACTGGTTCGGCACGCCGCCGCCGCCGCACGTCGTGCCGCTCGGACAGGGGCCGCACTCGATCGCGCCACCGCAGCCGTCGCCGATCCAGCCGCACGTCGCCTTGAGCGCCGCGCAGGTCTTCGGCGTGCACGTCGGCCCGCCGCACTGACCGGTGACGCCGCCGCCGCCGCAGGTGGTGCCCGTCGGGCAGTTGCCGCACCCGAGGGCGCCGCCGCAGCCGTCGCCCCACGAGCCGCACGAGTAGCCGAGCGCGACGCACGTGGTCGGCGTGCAGCTCGGGCCGCCGCACTGGTTGGCCACGCCGCCGCCGCCGCAGGTCTGCCCTGGCGGGCAGGCGCCGCACTGGATGAGGCCGCCGCAGCCGTCGGCGACCCAGCCGCACGTCGCCTTCAGCGCGCCGCAGGTCAGGCCGGTGCACGTCGG
>JAJXTK010000002.1 GCA_021783935.1 Myxococcales bacterium
ACGAGCCCGCCGGCGGCTCCCCCGCGGCGCGTGCCGGGGGGAGCGAGCGGAGCTCCCCCGCCGCGCCCGGTGCCTCGCGTGAGCTGACCCCGGACCCCTTTCGAACCCCAGACAGGAGACCCCGCCATGGACCTGCACCCTGACCCGATCCCCGAGAACACTGACCCCGAAGCGGCCGCGATCGTCGCCGCTCTCGCCGACGATCGCGACGAGATCCTCGAAGCCATCGAGGCCGCCGAGGCCGCGACGATCGCCGAGGAGCGAGGCGACCAGCTGCTCCGCTGGGCTGCCGTCCGCGCGCGCTATGCGCGCGACGAGGACGAGGCGCCCGAGGACGCCGAGCCCGAGCCGCCGCAGGAGCCGGCGCCGCCCGAGCGGCGCGACGAGATCGGCGCGGACGGAGCGCCGCTCGCGCTCGCCGACCTGCAACGCTGGTTGCTCGCGACGGCGCGGCTGGGATGCGACGCCTACGTCGAGTCCGAGCTTCCGGCGGGGCTGCGCTCGTCGATGACCGGCCGGGTGACGTCCGTTGGCCGCGAGCGCTTCGGCCTTCGCCTTCGCGGCGTCGACCGTATCTTCCGGTTGGAATACGTGACCTACGGCCGGCGCGTGTCGAGGCGGCCGTGAGCAGCCGGCACGCCCAGCATGAGGCACGCGTCGAGGAGCTGCGCGCCGAGACGGCGGCGCTCGCGAGGGCGCGGATCGTCGGCACGCTCTCGCTCGGGAGCGGCGAGCCGGTGCGCATCGAGCTTCGGGACGGCCGCGTGCTGCTCGGTGACCTCGTGCGCTTCGATGGCGAGCGCGCCGCGGTTCGGCCGTGGGGGGTGAAGTCGGTGCGCCGCGTGCGGGTCGAGGAGATCAGGCACGCGCGGACCGCGTACGCCGAGCGTCACGCGCACGAGAGGGGGAACCGATGATCGCGAAGCGCGAGGCGCAGGGGCCCGGCCCCGGCGGCGTCATCGGCGCGACGCCCTACCAGGTCGCGCTGTTCGCGGGCTTGCGCCCGAGCGCGGCCCAGTCCGCGGTGCTCAAGGTGCTCGGGGGCGAGGAGCTCACGGTGGCGGAGCTCGCGGCGTGGCGGTTGCTCACGGGGCAGCGCAGGCCACCGCGGCCCGAGGGCTACCGCGAGGTGTTCGCCGAAAAAGGCAGGCGCGCCGGCTGGACCACGCACGTCGCGGCTCCCTTCGCGGTGTCGGCGCTGCTGGTCTCGCCGGCGAAGTTGAACACGCGGCTCGCGCCCGGCGAGGTCGCCCGCGTGCTGCTCTTCGGGCCCGAGCTCCAGCACACACGGCAGTTGCAGGATGCGACGGCGGGGATCCTCGACCGGCTGCAAGTGCGCTTCACGCGGCGCGACGGGGAGATCGATCTCGCACCGGCCGGCCTGAGGACGATCGCGCTCGCAACGGTGGCGGATCATCAGGCGCCGAGATCTGGAACCGCCGCGGCCGCGATCATCGACGAGCCGTTTTTTTTGCCGTTCGACGAAGGCGCCGACGGCTACGACGTCGAGCTCTTCGCGGCGATCCGGCCGGCGACGGCGACGCTCGTCGGCTTGCTCCGCACGAACCTGCTCGCCGGGGGCTCGCCCTGGACCACGCGCGGGGTAGCGCACGACATGGTTCGCAAGCACCTCGGCAAGGTCGACGGCCCGGTGTGCGCGCTGCACGGCAGCACGTGGACCTGGAACGAGACGCTCTCCGAAACGTCTACGCGGCAACTTGAGGAAGACGAAAATCGGTGGCGGCGCGAGTACCTAGCGGTCGCGAGCGAGAGCGAGAGCGCGTGGATCGCTCGGCGTGACGTCGTCGACGCGGTCGATCGCGGGGTCGACGAGCGAGCTGCGCGCGACGGCGTGATCTACGTGATCGCGATCGACGTCGCGTTTCGATCCGACCGCTTCGCGATCGTGGTCGCGCATCGCGAGCTTCGGGTCCGCGAGGGCGGTCCTCCGAGCGACGTCGTGGTGATCGACCTGGTGCGCGTCGCCACGCCAGCGCCTGGACAGCGTCTCGATTTCGACGAGCTCATGCAGCGGGTCGCGAACATCTCGCGCCGCTACAACAACGCGAAGATCGTCCGCGACGCGTTCAGCGGCGACGCCGTCGACCACGCGCTCCGCACGCGCGGCTGCCGCTCCGAAGAGATGCCGATGAACGCGGCCGCGCAAACTCGGCGCTGGACCCTCGTGCAATCAAAGTTCCGCAGCGGTGGCGTGCGCCTCGTCGACAGCGAGATCGCGGTTCGCGAGCTCGTCGACTTGCGCGCGAAGATGCACGCCGCAGGGAGGATCGAGGTCGCGGCGCCAAGCCGGCGGGGCTCGCATGATGACGTCGCCGACAGCATCGCGCTCGCGATCGACGCCGTGCGGGACATCCCGGCGACGGGCGGGACGATCGAGAACGACGTGCGGATCTGGCGCGACGAGGAGGGGGTCCGCATCGAGAGCACGTGGTTCAGCACGAAGCGCGCCGTCGGTGGCGGTTACGTGCGCGTGCCGTGTGCGCCGCCGCTCGGCACGCCGGCGGGCGACGAGGCGCTCGAAGAGCGACAGGCCCGCGGCCAGTGGATCGAGGGCGATCCGCCGCTGCCGCGCGGGCCGAGCCTGAGCGCGCGCGTGCGCGAGTGACGGGTGACGTCGAGCGCGGGCGCGGTGCCCGTCGGTGGTGGTGTGTTGGTTCGCGCCGATGGCGCGAGAAGGAGACGAGACGATGGCAACGCAGAACGAAACGAACAACGAGACGGCGCCCGCGCGGAAGTACCTGCTGACGCAGTCGCCGCCGGTGACGGGGACGATCGCGTCCGTCGACGCGATGATCGACGACTTCGCAGCGAGCGCGGCCGACTGCGGCCCGCGCCGCGGCATGGTCATGGAGATCGCGGCTGACGCGCGCACCTGTCGCAAGCAGATCACGTCAGCCGCGCGCATGTTCGGCCGCCGGCTCGACCGGGACGCGATCGCGCGCGCGACCTTCGCGCGAAAGGAGCGGCCCGACGCGGCGTGGTTCGCGCAGCTTCAGAGCACGCTTCGCGACTCGGTCGCCGAGAAGGTGAAGGACCAAGCCGACGCCGCCGCGAGCGAGCTCGTCGAGGACGCGCGCGCGTTCAATGCGGCGTACGAAGGCGACGAGGCAACCGCGCTTGGGCCGTCGGCCCTTCGCAACAAGGGCGCCGACTTGAGGGAGCTGATCCGCGGCGAGTCGGCGAAGGAAGGTGCGCGCGCTGCGGCCTCGTTCGCCGAGCCGTTCGGGACCTGGAAGGGGCTCGTCGCGCGCAACGACCCCGACGCGGATTTCTATGGCGACGCGATCGAGAACATCGCGCTCGAAATCTCGCGCGCGAACCCCGCCGATCTCGCCAAGCGCCTCGGGTCGCAGCGGGTCACGGCGAGCGCGATCACCGCGGTGCGCTCGGGTGATCTGCAAAAGGAGCAGGCGATGGCGACGCAGTTCCTCGCGATGCTCCGCGAGCGCCGCGCGCAGAAGGTCCCGCCGCACGTCGCGGCGTGCCGCGTCGCCTGGGCGAAGCTGATCTCGATCTGGCCGCAGATCCTCGGCATGAACGCGTGGATGCTGGCGCCGTCGCAGATCGGCACCTCGGGGCCGCGCGTCGCCTACGATTTTCGAGACGAGCTCGCGGTCGACCCGCAGTGGCCGACGCGGCTGTTGCCGCCGTGGCCGCGCGGCATCCGGCTTCCGTGGTCGCCCGTCGCAGAGATCGGAGCAGGCACGTGAGCGCGCTCGCCGAGGTGTACCGCGCGCGCATGCGACGCGCCGATGCCGAGACGATCGCCGAGAAGGCGAGGTCGACCGGCTACATGCTCGCCGAGGTCAGAGACGTCGACGACGGGCACGCGCTGCTCGTCGTCGAGATGCTCCCGCGCGAGCCCGAGCTCGCCGAGTAGCACAAGGGGCCCGCGCGCGGGCGCGTCGAGAGAGGGCGCGGCGGCCGAGCGCGCGTCGGGAGCGCGGGCGGCACCGTGCCGCTCGCCCCTGTCGTGGCTGCCCGCGCTCCCCTCGATCTAGGCCGGACCCATGCCGAACGCGTGAGGCCGGCGCATAGTTCAGCCCATGGGCGAGCGGACGATGTTCCCCGAGGTGCTGCGTGACGGTCGCGTGCGCGTGATCGCCCGGGCCGAAGGTGACGGCGCCGTCGGTGACGCGGTCTGGTACGTGAGCCCGGGAGATCCCCGGTACGAGGAGCTCGTGCTCGAAGCGGCGAAGGTCCGCGAGGAACAAGACGAGCTCGCGCGGAAGATGGGCGCGTGAGGGGCGCACCGGGCGCGTAGCCGCTCCGCTGGCGCGTCACTGCCCCCCGGGCTGGCACGAGGTGCCCCCGGGCCGGCGGGCGCGTCTACGGGGCTCTGGCGCGTCGTGAGTGACGTATCGCGCGCGCGATGCCGCGGGGACATTCGGATCTTCAGTCGCCAGATCGGCGGGTGAGCAAACGTTTGAAAAGCGCTTTTCAAACGGAAAGGAACTTGCGGCTACGCGGCATGGTCCCGCGGCATGCGGCGTTTGAGCCGAGCCGGTTTGCACGGAAAAGAACTTGCGTGTGTGCCGTCTGATGCACCGGCTCCGCGGCATGGCTTGCGGTCCCCCGCGCTTGGTATATATCTAGACGCATGCCGAGAACGCCGATCACGCCGCTGCGGCTGACACCCGAGGACCTGGAGGTGCTCGGCGAGGTGCTCCGGCGCACCGGCGCGGCATCTCTCGCCGATGGAGTGCGCATCGCGATCCGGCACTACGTCGCGACCACGCCGAAGGCGCGCACCACGAAGCGCGAGCCGCTCGGGTTCCACAAGCCCGGCAAGGGCGAGACGAGCGACGAGATCGCGGCGAAGTTCGCCGACGCGATCATCGAGCACGCGAACCAGGACCGCGCGAAGAAGGGGCTCCCCCCGATCCCGCCGCGCACGAAGCGCACGAAGCGAACGAAGTAGTCCCCAAAAAGTGGGGCCGGCGCGTGCAGCTAACACGCCCGACCCCGTGGCCCCTCTCCTCGTTTCCCTAGGAGCGAAGCATGCCGACCATCGCAATGAAGCCCAGCGCGCGCAACTTCACGTCGGAGGTGCGCGATGCCGCGTAGGAAGCTGGACGAGCAGCCCGCGGCCCCTACCCCGCCGGCCGAGCCGAAGGCGCGAGGCGCGGGCGTCCGCCTTCGCGGCGTCGCCGACGGCGTCGCCTGGACCGTCTACGACCACGTCGACGGCGGCGGCGAGCTCGCGTGGCGCGACGCCACGAACAAGCGCCGCAAGGCGCGCGTGCCCCCGAGCGTCTCGACGGACGCGCAGCTCAAGACCTTCGCGACCGTCACGATTCGCACCGTGGTCCAGGAGGCCAAGCGCGCAGACGAGGCCAAGCCGGCGCAGCCGACGCGCCCGACGTTCAAGAGCTTCTCGATGCGATGGACGAGCGGCGAGCTCGCGCGCCTCTACCCCGACCACGTGAAGTTCAAGCGCACGTCGGCCGACGACGCGCAGCGGCTCGCGACGCACGTCTACGACCACTGCGGCGACGTCGCGCTCGAAGACTTCACGCTCGCCGACGCCGAGCGCGTGATGCAGAAGCTCCCCGCGACGCTCGCACCGGCGACGCGCCGACAGGTCGCGCAGCTCCTACACCGCGTGCTCCGGCTCGCGGTCTATCCGGCGCGCATCATCGCGGCGAACCCGCTCCCCAGCGGCTTCTTGCCGAAGGCCGGCAAAGGCAAGGCGCACGGCTACTTGTACCCGAGCGAGGACTCGAAGCTCCTCGCGCACAAGCCGACCGATCTCGGGCTCCGCATGCTGCTCGGGTTCCTCGCCCGCGAGGGCATGCGCGCGAGCGAGGCGTGCGGGCTGACGTGGGACTCGATCGACCTCGAACACGGCGCCGTCACGCTCGACGAGAACAAGACCGATGACGCGCGCTCGTGGCCGATGGACCCGGGCGTGCGCGCGGCGCTCGCGATCTGGAAGAACATCGCGCCGAAGCCCAAGGCCAAGCCGGGCGAGACGATCGACCCCGAGACGCTGCACGTCTTCGTCGACGAGGACGCCAAGCCCTACGACCCCGCGCGGTCGAACCTCGCCGAGCGGCTGCGCGCCGAGCTCAAGGCCGCGGGCGTCGAACGCGCGCAGCTCTTCGAGACAACGGCGACGAGACAGCAGCTGCGCGCCCACGACCTCCGCGCGACGTTCGTGACCCTCGCGCTCGCGAGCGGGAAGAGCGAGTCATGGGTCGCCGACAGGACCGGCCACAAGAGCTCGGCCATGATCTCGCGCTACAAGCGCGCCGCGCGGACCGTCGCCGAGCTCGGGCTAGGCACGCTGCGTCCCCTCGTCGACGCGATCCCCGAGCTCGCCGCGTTGAAGCCGAAGGCCGAGAAGCGCGAGGCCCGTGCAAGCCGTCGGCGACGTCGCGCGGACGCACCGCGTCGTCGAGCAGTTGTCTCGCGTCTTGTCTCGCGAGACAGATCGGCGAGACAACAAAAGCCGAAAACCCCCGGAATCTCCGAGGGTTTCATGGTGGGCCAGGAGAGACTTGAACTCTCAGCCAACGGATTAAGAGTCCGCTGCTCTACCAATTGAGCTACTGGCCCGACACGTCACGACCACTGAGACTAGCTGCGCGCTCGGCCCGATTCGAACGGGCGACCAACGGATTCGAAGTCCGACGCTCTATCCAGCTGAGCTACGAGCGCCCGTCGCGTGTCGCCCGAGCTTGCCCGAGCGCCGACGGCGAGTTCGCCGCCGTTGGTAGAGGCGGACGTTTACGCATCAGGGCAGCTCGTGTCAAACGGAATTCGACGCCGGCGCCGGACCTTGCCGTGACGACCTGGGCGGACGAGCGTACGTGCATGCCCCACGACGCGCCCCCGCTCGGCGCAGACGTCGTCTCGCTCACGCAGTGGCTCTGCGAAGTCCCCTCGCCGACAGGCGAGGAGCGCGCGCTCTGCGACGCCCTCGTCGAGCGCACGGCGCGCGTGGGCGCGGCGGGATCGGCCGTGCGGCTGCTGAGCTCCTTCGCCTTGCCGCTCACGCGGGGCACCGGCGGGCCGCGCGTCGCCCTCGTCGGCCACCTCGACGTCGTCGACACCGCGCACGACGGCCCGCCGCGCATCGAGGGCAACCGGCTCTACGGCGCCGGCGCGGCCGACATGAAGAGCGGCGTCGCGCTGATGCTCGCGCTCGCCGAGGACCGCGCCTGCTGGCCCAAGGCCGACGTGACGCTGATCTTCTACGCGCGCGAGGAGGGCCCCTTCGACGAGAACGAGCTCGGGCCGCTCCTCGAGCAGCACCCGGAGCTCGCCCGGCAGGACCTCGCGATCTGCCTCGAGCCGTCCTACGGCAAGCTGCAGCTCGGGTGCGTCGGCTCGCTCCACGCGCGGGTCGTCGTGCGCGGCCGCACCGCGCACTCGGCGCGCCCGTGGCAAGGCGAGAACGCGATCCAGCGCGCGTGGACGCTGCTGCGTGACCTCGACGCGCGCGCCCCGCTCGAGGCCACGATCGACGGGATGACCTACCGCTCGGTGGTGAGCGCCACCATGGCGAGCGGCGGGCGCGGGCGCAACGTGATCCCCGACAGCTTCGAGCTGAACCTGAACTACCGGTTCTTGCCCGGCACGACGATCGAACAAGCGGAGCGCGATCTGCGCGCGCTGGTGGGCGATCGCGCGGAGGTCGAGATCACCGACCGCTCGCCGAGCGCGCCGCCGTGGCGATCGCATCCGCTGGTCGGCAAGCTCGTCGAGGCGGGCGTGCACGGGGTCGAACCGAAGCAGGCGTGGACCGACGTCGCGCGCTTCTCGGCGATGGGCGTGCCGGCCGTGAACTGGGGCCCCGGCGATCAGGACCAGGCGCACCAGCGAAACGAGCACACCTCCGTCAGCGGCCTGCGCGACGGCCTCGCGATCCTCAAGCGGTTCCTCGCGAGCCTCTGAGCGCGCCCAGCGCGCTTCCGCTATCGTGCGCGCCGATGGCCGCCCGCAAGAAGCGCCCCGAAGCCGTCGTCCACGCCGCCCACGCCGATCAGGATCGCGCGAGCGCGGAGGTGCTCGATGCGCGCGCGCTCGGCGACGACGATCGGCTCGACCGCGCCCTGCGCCCCACGACGCTCGGCGAGTACGTGGGGCAGTCGCACCACGTCGAGAACCTCAAGGTCTTCGTCGAAGCGGCCCGGCGGCGCGGCGAGCCGCTCGAGCACGTGCTGATCAGCGGCCCGCCAGGGCTCGGCAAGACCACGCTCGCGCGCATCCTCGCCAAGGAGATGGGGGTCGAGCTGCACGCGACGAGCGGCCCGGCGATCGAGCACAAGGGGACGCTCGCCGCGCTGCTCACCAAGCTCGGTCGTGGCGACATCCTCTTCATCGACGAGATCCACCGGCTCAGCCCGGTGGTCGAGGAGAACCTCTACCCGGCGATGGAGGACTATCGCATCGACGTCGTCACCGGCGAGGGGGCCTACGCGACCACGATCACGCTCGACCTGGTCCCCTTCACCGTCGTCGGCGCGACCACGCGCACCGGCCTGCTGACGAGCCCGCTGCGGTCGCGCTTCGGCCACGAGATCCGGCTCGACTTCTACAGCGACGACGAGCTCGCGCAGATCGTCCTGCGCTCGGCCGGAATCCTCGGCGTTCCCATCGACGACCTCGGCGCACGCACCATCGCCTCGCGCGCCCGCGGCACGCCGCGCATCGCCAACCGCCTGCTGCGCAACGTGCGCGACTTCGCGGAGGTGCTCGGCCGCGGGGTCGTCGACGCCGCGATCGCCGTGTCGACCTGCGAGCGGCTCGGCGTCGATCCGCTCGGCCTCGACCCCATGGATCGCCGCATCCTCAAGACGGTCATCGACGTGTACGACGGTGGGCCCGTCGGGGTCGACGCGCTCGCGGCCACGCTCTCCGAGCCACGCGACACCATCGAGGACGTCTACGAGCCGTTCCTGCTGCAGCGCGGGCTGTTGACGCGGACGCCGCGCGGCCGGGTCGTGACGCGCAAGGCCTACGATCACCTCGGCGTGCCGCCGCGCGAGCCGAGCGGGGGGCAAGGGGCGCTCGGCTTCTGATGGAGCTCATCGGGGCGCGTCACGAGCTCGCCGCGCGCAGCGACACATGGCGGCGCGAGGGGGGCGGCGCCTGGCTCCCTTCGAGGGCCTTGGCGACCGTCTCGAGCAGGACCGCGATGTCGAACGGCTTCGAGAGGGCCAGCCGCACGCCCGACGAGCGCGCGTCCCAGTCCATGAAATCGGGGTCGGCCGAGCACGCGATGAGCGGCGGCGGCGCCGAGCAGACGCGCCAGACCTCCGCCACGAACTCGTCGCCCCGCATCTCCGGCATCCAGAAGTCGAAGAGGATGGCGTCGGGCCGCTCCTGCCGCAGCACGTCGATCGCCTCGTGCCCGCTCGTCGCGACCGTCACGCGGTAGCCCTCCGGCTCCAGCGCCGCGCGCACGACCGTGAGCATGTCGAGGTCGTCGTCGACGACGAGAACGTGAGGTTGCGACTCCATGGAGAATGCTCCCGCCCAGCGTGCACACGCGGGCGACCTGCGAGGTCGCCGCGTGGCGTCGCCGATCTCGCGCGATGCTTAGAGCAACCGAGGTGCCTGGATGTCCGTGCGCTCGCGAGCCGCCCGCGCATGGATGCGCTCTGCGCGAACTCCGCACTCCGCGGCGAGACGGACGAATTGTGCGCCGGGCACACGCTCGGCAGAGGCCCGACGGACGATCGGCGCACAACGAGCCCGCCCCGAGGCGCCGGCGTCACCGCTCGGCAGATCGTCCTCGCGACCGATGACCCACCGAGCCGAACGTCGCGCGGCACGAACGGCGCGGCCCGTCGTTGGCACCAGCGCGCCCCTCGCCGGCCCCCCCCCGGCACGCTCCTGTCGCGCATCCGGCCGCGCCCGGCGTCGCCGTGATGGCGCATTGCGCTACGACGCCGACGCTCCGGGATCGCTCGGTGATTCAAACGGGCGCATGCACAAATTTCCCGGCGGTCAAGGGGATTTCTCGTTGGTTCCAAGCGCGCAGACCGTGCGGGGCCGACGAAAATCACTCGCCGACGCGCAAACCTTGGGCGTTTCGGACCCATTTTCGCGACCCGCGGTGATGACGCGATCCGGCACGCGACTTGCCGTCAGCGCCCGCACGATGGACGACCTCGTTATCGGTATGGCCGGCTCGGGCGGCGACGGCATCGTCAGCGCGGGCGAATCGTTGATCGCGGCAGCGGCGTACGAGGGGTACCACGCCATGATGACCAAGAGCTTCGGCTCGCAGGTCCGTGGCGGGGAATCTTCGTGTCGCGTACGCCTCTCCACGCGCCGGGTGCACAACCCCGGCAGCACGCTCGACGTCGCCGTCGCGCTGAACTGGGAGGACTTCCTGCGCTTCGGCGCGGAGCTCCCGGTCTCCGGCTCGACCGTCGTCATCTATGAATCCAGGACCGGCGTCGCGCCGGACAAGATCCCGCTCGTCGGCGTCGCGCCGAAGGAGGTCTTCGCCGTCCCGATCTCGGACATCGCGAAGCAGGCCGCGGGCACCGAGAAGGCCAAGAACACCGTCGTCCTCGGCCTCATCGCGGGCTGGTTCGGCATCGCGCGCGAGGCGATCCTCCGCGGCCTTCGCAAGAAGTTCATCAAGAAGGGCGAGGAGCTCGTCGCTTCCAACGAGCGCGCCTTCACGATGGGCGAGCAGTGGGCGAGGGAGCACCCGCTGCAGACGCCGCGCATGATGGACAAGGCCGCGTCGCACGCCGGCAAGAAGATGCTGATCGACGGCAACGACATGTGCGCCGCCGCAGCGATCTTCTCGGGCTGCCAGTTCTTCGGCGGCTACCCGATCACGCCGTCGACCGAGATCATGCAGTTCTTCACCCGCGAGGTCTGGAAGTACGGCGGCGCCGTCCTGCAGGCCGAAGACGAGATCGCGGGCGTCGGTGCGGCGCTCGGCGCCTCGATCGCCGGCAAGAAGGCGATGACGGCGACCTCGGGCCCCGGCCTTTCGCTCAAGACCGAGATCATGGGGCTCGCGAGCATCGCCGAGCTGCCGCTGGTCATCGTCGACGTGCAGCGCGGCGGTCCGTCCACCGGCCTGCCCACCAAGCCCGAGCAGGCCGACCTCTTCGCCGCGGCGTTCTCGGCGCACGGCGACGTGCTGCGCCCGGTCCTCGCGCCGACGTCGGTCGCCGACACGTTCGACATCACGGTCGAGGCGTTCAACCTCGCCGAGAAGTACCAGACCCCTGTCCTCATCCTCTCGGACCAGGAGGTCGCGCAGCGCAAGGAGACCGTCGATCCCATCGACACCGCGCGCTTCACCGTCATCGACCGCAAGCTGCCGACCGAGGCGGAGCTGAAGGACTACCACCGCTTCAAGCTCACCGAGGATCACGTGAGCCCGATCAGCCACCCCGGCATGAAGGGGGGCAACTACCAGGGCGCGGGCATCGAGCACAACGAGTCGGGCAACCCGACCGCGTCCGGCAAGATGCACGCGACGATGAACGACAAGCGCTTCAAGAAGCTGAAGCCGCTCCAGCGTCGCAGGGACCTCCACCGCATCGAGGGGAACCCGAGCGCGCCGCTCGCGCTCGTCGCGTGGGGCTCGGTCGCCGGCGTGGCGAAGGAGGCGTTCGACCGCGCGGTCGCCGAGGGGCTCGACGTGAAGCTGTTCGTGCCGCTGCTCGTCTGGCCGATCGCGGAGGAGATCTACCGGGACTTCTTCGCCTCCGTGAAGGGCGGGATCGTCGCCGAGCTCTCGCACCAGGGGCAGCTGTACCGGATGCTCCGCATGTACGTGGACGTGCCCGCCGGCGTGACGTCGTTCTGCCGCAGCGGCGCCAATCCGATTCAGCCTCTCGAGGTCGTCGCCAAGCTGCGCGAAGCCTCCATGGCCCTCCAGACGCCCCCCCAGATCCCCTCCGAGGAGTAGCCCCTTGAAAGAGCCGACGGTCCTTCCGACCTACCAAGCCAAGGACTTCAAGAGCGAGCTGAAGCCGATCTGGTGCCCCGGATGCGGGGACTTCGGCGTGCTGCAGGCGATCTACCGCGCGCTGGCCGCCGTCGGTCGCGCCCCGCACGAGATCGCGTTCGTCTCCGGCATCGGCTGCTCGAGCCGCATCCCGGGCTACACGACCGCCTACGGCTTCAACAGCGTGCACGGTCGCGCGCTGCCGATCGCGCAGGGGATCAAGCTCGCCAACCCCGACCTGCTGGTCCTCGTCGCCGGCGGCGACGGCGACGGCTTCTCGATCGGCGGCGGCCACGTCCCGCACGCGATCCGGCGCAACATCGACCTCACGTACATCGTGATGGACAACCAGATCTACGGGCTGACCAAGGGGCAGCTGTCGCCGACCTCGCCCAAGGGGCTGCACACGGTCACGAGCGATCTCGGCAGCCTCGAGGAGCCGGTGAACCCGCTGCTCTACACCCTCGCGTACGGCGCGGGCTTCGTGGCGCAGGGCACGCCCGCCGACATGGCCGGCCTCGCCGACATCATCGAGGAGGCGATTCGCTACCCGGGCTTCTCGCTGGTCAACGTCCAGTCGCCGTGCGTCACGTTCGGCGAGGACGACAATCAGGTGAAGGCGCACCGGGCTGCGATGAAGCCGCTGAGCTCGATCGGCCACGACCCGACCAACCGCATCGCCGCCATGGACCTCGCGCAGCAGTACGGCAAGGCGCTGCACACGGGCGTGTTCTTCAAGAACCCGTCGCCGCCTCCGACCTACGATGCGCTCGTCCGCGAGCGTCAGCGGAGCCTGGCCGAGAAGGCCGTGCCGCGCGAGCGCCTGCTCGACATGTTCGTCCAGAAGTAGGGAGCCCCCATGGACAAGACCCGGAAGATCGACTTCGCCACGATCGGCCTTCGCGACGCGCTCGACCTCGCCGTCCTCATCGAGGAGGAGGCGAAGGAGCGCTACGAAGAGTTCGCCGACTCGATGGAGAAGCACCACACCCCGGCCGCGGCGAAGTTCTTCCGCTTCATGCGGGGCATCGAGGAGCTCCACGAGGCGAAGCTCAAGGGGCAGCGGAGCGAGCTCTTCGGCGACGCGCGCCGCGTGGTCACCCGCGAGATGATCTACGACATCGAGGCCCCCGAGACGGGCGAGCCGCGCACGCACATGACGGCGCGCGCGGCGCTCGAGATCGCCCTCGGCGCCGAGACCAAGGCCCGCGCGTTCTTCGAGCAGGCGATCGAGCGGGTCAAGGACTCGTCCGTCGGCTCGCTCTTCGAAGAGCTGCGCGACGAAGAGATCGAGCATCAGGAGCTCGTGAGGAAGATGATCGCGAAGCTCCCCCCCGAGGACGCCGGCGACATCCGCGACTACGAGGATCCGCCGGTCACGCTCTGATCTCGGTCTCGCGCTCGGCCGCAGCGACGGTCGAGCGCGCGTGCCCCGCGCCGCCGGGAGGGTAAGGTTGAGCATGACACCGAGCGAGATTCGCAAGGAGCTCTTGGAGCAGCACGCGAGCCTTCGGTCGAAGATCGACGCCACGCGCGCCTCCGCCGAGCGCTGGCAGCGCGGCGAGCCCGCGCGCGAGGAGCTGCGCAGCAACCTCGCCCTGCTCGCCGAGGGGGTGCGCGCCCACAACCGCCGCGAGGAGGAGCTCCTCCGCGAGGTGATCCCCGGCGCCGACGCGTGGGGGCAGGCGCGCGCGGAGGTCATGGAGGAGTCGCACGTGCAGGAGCACAAGGCCATCTACGAGGCGCTGATCGACGCCGGCGCGGCGTCCGAGGCGGCGGCCGGAGTGCCCCCCGTGCTCAAGCTCCTCGACGCGATGCTCGATCACATCCAGCACGAGGAGGCGTCGTTCCTCGGCGCCGACGTGCTGCGAGACGACGCGGTCACGCCGGACTTCTTCGGAGGCTGAAGGCCTCGCCGCTCGCGCACACGAAGGCCGCTCCACGCAGGGGCGGCCTTCGTCGCTTTCGAAGCGTCGCGCCCGCGTCGCCGCTCCCATGCACCGAGGGAGCGAGCTTCGCGGGCGCAGCGGCGCCGTCGTGGGCGCCCCCTCGACGAGCGCTCAGCGCCGCGTCAGATGCCCGGCCCCCTGCCCCGCCTGCACCGGCGCGACGAGCTCCGCGCCCGCGCGCGTCGACGCCTCGACGAGCCCGCGCGGCCAGAGGCCGAGCCCGACCACCGCGAGGAAGCACAGGCCGATCGCGAGCTGCAGCGCGGGGGCCGGCTTCGGCGTCGGCAGATCCCCCTCGTCGGTCATGTAGGCCGCGCGCAGGATGCGCAGATAGTAGAAGAGGCCGATGACGGCGAGCACGATGCCGGAGACCACCAGCGCGACCTGCCCCGCGCGCCACGCCGCGAGGAACACGTAGAGCTTCGCCCAGAACCCGATCACGAACGGGATCCCCGCGAGCGAGAGCAGGAACATCAGCATCGCGAGCGCGAGCGGGGGCGAGCGGCGCGAGAGCCCCGACATCGACTCGAACCCGTAGCCGCCGCCGGCCTCCGCCGTCGTGTGCAGCACGAGGAACGCGCCGAGGTTGGTGAACAGGTAGCCCGTCAGGAAGAAGAGCACCATGCCGAGCCCGTACGCGTCGCTCGCCGCGAGCCCGACCAGCACGTAGCCCATCTGCGCGACGCCCGAGTAGCCGAGCATGCGGCGCAGATCGGTCTGCGGCAGCGCGAGCAGGTTGCCGACGCCCATCGACAGGAACGCGATGATCGCCAGCGGCGGCAGCCACACGTCCTTCTGCGCCCCGAGCCCGAAGAGGAAGATCGAGGCGAGAACCGACATGCCCGCCGCCTTCGGCGCGACGCTCAGGAACGCGACGAAGGGCGTCGAGGCCCCCTGGTAGGTGTCGGGCACCCACATATGGAAGGGCACCATGCCGATCTTGTAGCCGAGCCCGCCGAGCACGAAGACGAGCCCCAACGCCGCGAGCGGCGTGAGCGGCGCCTGCGAGAGCAGGTCGAGCTTCGTGGTGCCCTGCATGCCGGTGAGCAGCGCGAGGCCGAAGAGCGTGATCGCGGAGCTGGTCGCGCCGACCAGGTACAGCTTGAAGCCGGCCTCGGCGGCGTACCCCTTCGGCTCTCGCCCCGCGCCGGTCGGCTGCGCGTCGGTCTTCGAGTACGCCGCCATGATGTAGAGCGGGATCCCCATCAGCTCGAAGGCGACGATGATGAGCAGCAGATCGCGCGCGCCGGGGAGGATCGTCATGCCGACGAGGCTCGAGAGGAGCATCAGCCAGAACTCGCCCTGGCGACGCGGCGTGCGCTTCTGGACGTCGTCGAGGCCGCCGAGCGCGCCGAGCAGGCCGGCCGCGAGGAACAGGCGCTGCAGGTAGGTCGCGAAGTAGCTCTGACGGTAGGCTCCGTGCATCGCGGTGCCGGTCGGCTCGTAGACGAAGGTCCCGACGAGCAGCGACACGAGGCCGAAGACGACGAGCCAGCCGACGATCGGCGCCGGCTGCTGCTTCGCGCGCGGCGGCGGGAGCATCAGATCGACGAGCAGCGCGACGACGGCGAGCGCCACCACCGCCAGCGGGAGCCAGAGGACTTGCAGCTCTTTCACGGGAGCCTCGCGAGCGTCGCGACCGGCGCGAGCACCTTGCCGAGGTGCTCGACGCTGCCGGGTTCGATGTAGTCGAGGATGAGCCGAGGCCAGAACCCGAGGATGACCAGCCCCGCGCCGAGGATCACCAGCGCGCCCCACTCGGTCTTCTTCGGGTCCGACAGCTCGTGGAAGTCGTGGCTCGGCCCCTCGCCCCAGAAGATCGTGCGCGTCGCGCGCAGCACGTAGATCGCGGTGACGAAGGCGCCGAGCACGCCCGGGATCGCCCACAGGTAATGGCCGCTCTTCCAGGCGCCGAGGAAGACCATGAACTCGGAGACGAACCCCGCGGTGCCGGGGAGGCCGAGCGACGAGAGGCAGCCGAGCGTGAAGAACGCGGCGACGGCGGGCATCACGTTCGCGAAGCCGCCCATCTTGAGGATCGCGCGGGTGTGCGCGCGCTCGTAGACCAGGCCGACCAGGGCGAAGAAGAGCCCCGTCATGATGCCGTGGGCGACCATCTGGAAGACCGCGCCGTTCCAGCCTGCGGGGGTCAGCGTGGCGGCGCCGAGCATGACGATGCCCATGTGGCTCACCGAGCTGTAGGCGATGATGTACTTGAGGTCCGTCTGGCTCATCGCCGCGAACGCGCCGTAGAGCACGTTGATCGCCGCGACCGCGCCGACCACCGGCACCCAGAAGCGTGCCCCCTCCGGGAGGATCACCATGCCGATGCGCATCACGCCGAACGCACCGAGCTTCATGAGCACGCCCGCGTGGAGCATCGAGACGGCCGTCGGCGCCGAGGCGTGGCCGTCGGGCGACCAGGTGTGGAACGGGAAGACGCCGGCGAGGGTGCCGAAGCCGAGCCACACGAGCGGGAAGACGACGATCTGCGTTTGACGGTCGTACTTCGTGGCGCCGAGCACGCCGAGGTCGAAGGTGGTGCCGCCCGCCTTGAGGTACATGACGAAGAGCGCCGCCATGATCGCGGCCGAGCCGACGAGCAGCATCAGCGTCAGCTTCATCGCCGCGTACTGCTTGCCGCCGATGTCGAACAGCTTCCAGACGAACTTGAACGGCCCCTTCGGCGGCACCTTGTGGCTCGAGCCCCAGATGCCGATGAGCACGTACATCGGCAGCACGGCGATCTCGTAGAACAGGAAGAAGACGAGCAGGTCCTGCGAGACGAACACGCCGAAGACGCCGGCGGTGAGCACCAGGAGCAGCACGAAGAATTCGCGGTCGCGGGTCTTCACCGTCCAGCTCGCGAGCACGCCCGCGAAGAGGATGACGCCGGTGAGCACCAGCAGCGGCCCGCCCCAACCGTCGACGGCGAGCTTGAGGTGCACCCCCATCGACGGCACGAGCGGGTAGTCCTCGACGCGCTGCAGGCCGCCGAGCGCGGTGTCGTAGCTGCGGATGGCGACGAGGCTCCCGGCGAACGAGATCGTCGCGCCGATGAGCGACCAGACGCGGATCGCGAGCTTCGCGGTCTGCGGCGTGAGCATCACGAACAGCGCGGCGATGGCCGGCGCCGCCACGATGATGGACAACAGATGCGAGTTCATCGCCAGCTCCCGAAGACCGCCCATACCGCGAGACCGACGACGCCCAGCACGACGGCGAGCACGTAGTCGGGCGCGAGCCCCGTCTGGATCGGCCGCAACTTGCGGCCCCCCTCGATCGCGCCCCAGCCGAGCAGGTTGATGAGCCCGTCGACGACGTAGCGATCGATGAAGGCGAGCCCGTCGGCGAGGACGAGCGTCACATTCCTAAAGCCCCACTCGTACACGCGGTTGACCGCGCGGGTCTTGGCGACGCGATCGATCATGGCGATCGGCGCCGGCACCGCGGCGCGCGGCCCGCGTCCGTAGACCGCGTACGCGAGCCCGATGCCGGCGAGGCCGAGCGCGGAGGCCGTCGCGGGGCCGGCGCCGAACGCGAAGTGGTAGGGCTCGCCTTGCACTTTTGCGAACGTCGCGCCGAAGTAGCCCGCGACGACCGTCGGCACCATCAGCACCACCAGCGGCCCGCTCATGGACGGCCCCGACTCGTGCGCGTGGGCAGCCTTCTCGCCCGAGGGCTTGCCGAAGAAGGCCACGAAGACGACCTTGCCCATGTAGAACGCCGTCAGGAACGCGGTCAGCATGAGCACCGCGTACGGCACGTTGCCGAGCTTCCCCTCGACCGACTCGAGCACCAGATCCTTGCTGAAGAAGCCCGAGAGCCCCGGCACGCCCGCGAGCGCGAGCGCGCCGACCGAGAAGGCCGTGGCCGTGAGCGGCATCCTCTTGGCGAGCCCGCCCATGTCGGTGATCTCGTTCGAGTGCACCGCGTGGATCGCGCTGCCGGCGGCGAGGAAGAGCAGCGCCTTGAAGAAGGCGTGCGTCGTGAGGTGGAAGAAGCCGCCGAGCATCGAGCCGGCGCCGAGCGCGGCGACCATGTAGCCGAGCTGCGAGCAGGTCGAGTAGGCGAGGGTCTTCTTGATGTCGGTCTGCACCAGCGCGAGCAGCGCCGCGAAGAGCGCCGTGGCGGCGCCGAGGCCGAGCATGATCGACCGCGTGATGGGGGCCTGCTCGAAGAGCGGGTTGGCGCGCACGACGAGGAACACGCCGGCCGCGACCATCGTCGCCGCGTGAAGCAGCGCCGAGACGGGCGTCGGGCCCTCCATCGCGTCGGGGAGCCAGACGTGCAGCGGGAACTGCGCCGACTTGCCGACGACCGCGAGGAAGAAGAGCAGCGTGACGGCGGTGGCGACCGGCGGCGAGAGCGTCGGCTCCCAGCCGAAGGTGCCCGACGCGGCGAAGAGCACCAGCAGGCCGAAGAGCAGCCCCATGTCCGCGAACTTGGTGACCCAGAACGCCTTGACGGCCGCGCGCGCCGCGCTCGGCTTCTTGAAGTAGAACCCGATGAGCAGGTAGCTCGTGACGCCGACCAGCTCCCACCCCGCGAAGAGCTGGAGGATGTTCGGCGCGACCACCAAGAGGTTCATCGAGAAGAGGAACAGCGCGTGGTAGGTGAAGTAGCGCCCGTAGGCCTCGGGCGGCTCATCGTGCATGTAGCCGATCGAGAAGACCTGCACGCACGTCGCGACGAGCGTGACGACGACCAGCATCGAGGCGGAGACGCCGTCGACGTGCACGCCCACCTCGGCGATCGTCGAGGCGCCGCTGCCGATCCACGGCACGACGAGCCGATGGGTCGCGTCGTCGTGGAGGCGATCGGTGAAGAGCGTGATGGCGGCGCCGAGCGAGACGAGCGATCCGAGGATCGCGACCACCGCGGCCGGCTGCCCCTTCTTGCGGAGCGGGTAGAGGATCGCGAGCAGCAGCGCCGCGATCGCGGGGGTCCAGAGCGCGACGAGCGCGTACAGCACCGGGGGGGTCATTGCTTGAGCTCGCTTGCGAGGTCCACGCGCGTGTCGGCGTGGCTGCGGTAGAGGAGGATCACGAGGGCGAGGCCGACGGCGACCTCTGCGACCGTGATCGCGAGCGAGAAGAGCGCGAACACCTGGCCGGTCACGCCGCCGCGGAAGCGGCTCATCGCGATGAAGACGAGGTTCGCCGCGTTCGCCATCAGCTCCACCGAGAGCAAGATCGCGATCGCCTGGCGCCGCGTGAGCAGGCCGTAGACCCCGACGCAGAAGAGCGCCGAGGCGAGCATCAGGACGTGCGAGAGCGTCATGCCGCCACCTTCGAGCCGGGCTCTTCGTCCGTGGGGGCGACGGACCCGGTGGGCATCGGGGGCGTCGCGGGGAAGAGGCCCACCGCGGCGCCGAGATCGCGCCTTCGCGCGAGGACGATCGCGCCGACGATCGTGCCGAGCAGCAGCACCGAGAGGACCTCGAAGGCGAGGACGTGCTCGACGAGAAAGGCGCGACCGAGATCGGCCGTGGTCGGCGGCGCGGGCAGAAGCTCCTGCTCGAGCCCCTCGGTCTTGTCGACGGCCGCGGCGAGCGCGAGGAACAGCAGCGCCGAGACCGCCATCGCGCGCGAGGGGCGCATGGTCTCGGCCGGCACCTCGAGCCCCTCGTGCTTGCGGGTGATCATGACGCCGAAGATCATCAGCGTGATGACGCCCCCGACGTAGAGCAGCACCTGCACGGACGCGAGAAACGATGCGTCCATGATCGCGTAGAGCACCGCGGTGCCGAGCAGCATCGCGCCGAGCCACAGCGCCGCGCGGACGAGGTTCTTGCTGCTGACCACCATGAGCCCGGTGGCGAGCATCACGGCGGCGATGGCGCCGAATGCGATCGACTTCATCATGCGCGCGCCTCCTTGGCGGCGTCCGTCTTGGGCGCGTCCGAGGGCTTGGCGTCGGCCTTGGCCTCTTCGACCGGCAGCGCGGCCTCGGGCTTGGCCTCCGCCTTCTGCTCCGTGGCCTTGTCGCCGTCGGCAACGCCCGCAGCCGGTGCCGCAACCGCACCCGGCGCAGCTGCCGGAGCCGGAGCCGGAGCCGGAGCCGGAGCCGGAGCCGATGCCGGAGCCGATGCCGGAGCCGGAGCCGGAGCCGATGCCGGAGCCGATGCCGGAGCCGATGCCGGAGCCGGAGCCGGAGCCGGAGCCGATGCCGGAGCCGATGCCGATGCCGATGCCGCCGCCGACGCCGCCGCCCTCTTCTCCGCCGCCGGCGCCGCAGCCTTCTTCTCCCCCGCGGGCTTCTCCGCCTTCGGGGGCTCCTGCATCGCCTGCAGCACGGTGCCCTTGCCCCACGCGGCCTTGCGCGTCTTGGCGTTGGCCCGGAGCTTCTCGAGATCGAGCACCAGATCCTCGCGCGAGAAGGCGGGGATCTCCTGATCCTTCACCATCACGATCGCGTCGCTGTTGCACACCTGGATGCACAGCTCGCAGCCGATGCAGGCGGTGAGATCGAGGATGAACGTGTCGGCGTACTGGCGCTTCTTGCCGGTGACGGGCGACTCGCGCTTGCCCTCGCTCTTGATGTGGATGATCTGCGAGGGGCAGATCTTCTCGCACGCCATGCACGCGATGCAGGCGAGCTCGCCGTTCTCGTCGTCCGGCAGCGCGAAGCTCGCGCGGATGCGCTCGGCGCGCGGACGGATCACCTTGGGAAACTCGTAGGTCTCGGTCTTGCGGAAGATCTGCCGCAGCGCCGTGCCCATCGCCAAGAAGCTGTCGACCAGGTAGCCCATCAGCGCGCTCCTCCCGGCCAGAACTGCACGAACGCGGCCGCGACGAAGACCAGGCCGAGGCCGATCGGCGTGAGGCGCTTCCAGCAGAGCGCCATGAGCTGGTCGGACCGGAATCGCACGAGCGACCAGCGGACCCAGTAGACGGACGCGAAGATCAGCAGCGTCTTGAGCACCATCCAGTGCAGGCCGGGCCTGAAGGGGCCGTCCCAGCCGCCGAAGAAGAGCGCCGAGGCGACCGCCGAGCCGACCATCGTGTGGACGTACTCGGCCATGTAGAAGAGCGTGAACTTCGCGCCCGTGTACTCGGTAGTGATGCCGGCCACGAGCTCGCTCTCGGCCTCCGGGATGTCGAACGGGATGCGGTTCGACTCGGCGAGCATCGCCAGGTAGTAGAGGAGGAAGGCCGGCAGGCCGGGGATGATCGGCCAGAGCGCGAACCAGTGGTGCTGCGCCTGCCAGCCGACGATCCCCGAGACGCTCAGCGAGCCCGCGAGCACCACCGGAACCATCGTCGCGAGCACCAGCGGCACGCCGTAGCTCACCGACTGTGCGACCGCGCGCATCGCACCGATCAGCGCGAACTTGTTGTTGCTCGCCCAGCCCGCCATGAAGGTGGGGACGACCATCAGGCCGCCGATCGCGAGCACGAAGACGACGCCGACGTCGAGATCCGCGGCGATGATCTTCGGCGACCAAGGGACCACCGCGGCGGCGCCGAGCGAGGCGATCGCGGCCAGCGGCGGCGCGAGATCGAACAGGCCGCGATCGGCGTCGCGCGGGACGATGTCCTCCTTTTGCAGGAGCTTCACGACGTCTGCGAACGGCTGCAGCAAGCCGACCGGGCCGGTCATCGTCGGGCCGAGGCGAGACTGCATGCGGCCGGCGAACTTGCGCTCGAACCAGATCGCGACGGCGATGCCGGTCAGGATGACGACGCAGATGATGGTGCCGTAGACGGCGCCGTGGATGATCGCGCTGGTCGCGTTCATCGGTCGACCTCTCCCATGATCGGATCGAGCGAGCCGAGGATCGCGACCGCGTCGCTCACGGTGGCGCCCGGCATGATGTACGGGATCGCCGCGAGCGCGTGGAGGCTCGGCGACCGGATCTTCAAGCGATGAGGGCTCGTCGGCGTGTCGCCGCCGGCCACGACGAAGGTGCCGAGCTCGCCGCGCGGCGTCTCGATGCCGACGTAGACCTGCCCCGACGTGGCCTTCGCCATGGTGGGCTGGCGGATCGGCTTGTAGCCGTTGATCGGCCCCTCGGGCATGCCGTCGATCGCCTTGCGGCAGAGGGCGATGCTGTCGGTCACCTCGTCGAAGCGCACCCGCGTGCGCGCGTAGCAGTCGCCCGCCGTCTCGACGCGGACGCGCGGGACGAGCTCGTCATAGGCGCTGTATGGGGCGTCGCGACGCAGGTCGTGGTCGACGCCGCTCGCGCGGAGGATCGGCCCCGTGATGCCGAGCTCGAGGGCGAGCTTGCCGTCGAGGACGCCGACGCCGACGGTGCGGTCCTTGAAGATCGCGTTGTCGACCGTCATCTTCGCGTACTCCGGGATGCGCGACTCGATGATGTCGAGCGCCGCGTGGACCTTCTTGTCGAAGCCCGCCGGCAGATCGTGACGCTGGCCGCCGATCGTGTGCGTGTTGTAGTGGAAGCGCATTCCGGTGACCTCTTCGAAGAGGTCGAGGATCAGCTCCCGCTCGCGGAAGGTGTGGATGAAGAGCGTCGAGCCGCCGCCGAGCGCGCCGCCCAGGTCGATGCTGAAGGTGCCGAGCGCCAACAGGTGCGAGGCGATGCGCTGCAGCTCCGCGAACAGCGTTCGCATCCAGCGCGCGCGGCGCGGGACCTCAACGTTGAGCAGCTTCTCGAACGCCATGTTCAAGGCCTGCTCGTTGGTCATCGGCGCGACGTAGTCGTTCTTGTCGACGATGGGCGTCTGCTGCACGTACGAGAGCTTCTCGCAGAGCTTCTCGACGGCGCGGTGCAGGTAGCCCACGTAGGGCGTCGCCTTGACGACGATCTCGCCGTCGAGGTGGAGGTCCATGCGAAAGACGCCGTGCGTGGACGGGTGCTGCGGCCCGAAGTGCAGCAGCATCATGTCCGCCTCGGGGTCGTAGTGCCGAATCGACAGGTGCGGATCGACGTTGCCCCGCACCGCGCTCTGGTACTGCACCGTCACCACTTGGGGCTCGTTCATGGTCATCACCGCACGCTCGACGCGCGCGCTCATCTCCATGGGGGGCACGCCTTGTCGGCGGGGTAGTCCTTGCGAAGCGGGTGCCCGTCCCAGTTCTCGGGCATCATGATCCGCCGCAGATCGGGGTGACCGGCGAAGCGGACTCCCACGAGATCCCACTGCTCTCGCTCCTGCCAGTCGGCCCCCGCGTAGACGCCGACGAGCGAGGGGGCCGCCTCCCCTGGCGCGAGCTTCAGGCGCCAGGAGGCGACCTTCGAGCCCTTGCCCACCGAGCGGACGGCGTACGCGAGCTCGAAGCGCTCGGGCGCCGGGGCCTTGCCCGTCTTCTCGGGGAAGTGGGTCGCGACGACGTACGTGAAGATCTCGTAGCCCATGCCGCGCAGCCGACGCGCGAGCGCGACGTGGCGCTCGACGGCAACGACCGGCGCGCCGTCCTTGGGCGCCGTCTCGGCGACGCCGAACTCGTCGCGCAGGAGCGCCTCGAGGTCGCTCGGCTGCGACGAGGCGATCGGCTCCGGCGGCTCGGCGCTCGCGCGCTCCTCGCCCGCGGCCGGCTCGTCGCTGCGATCGGTGTCGGTCGCGTGCAGCGCCGACTCGACCTGCTGCTCGTCGATCGCAGGATCGCGGGCGGGGTCGAGGAAGCGCGCGACCGAGGGCTTGGTGACCTGCAGGCGATCGGGGCGATCGTCGCGCGGAGGGAGCTTGCCGGCGCGGCGCAGGGCGACCTTCTCCTTGAGGCGGAGCAGGCCGTGCATCAGCGCCTCGGGGTTGGGCGGGCAGCCCGGGACGTAGACGTCGACCGGGAGGACCGTGTCGATGCCGGGGACCACCGCGTAGAGGTTGCGGTAGAAGTCGCCCGAGATCGCGCACGAGCCCATGGCGATGGCCCACTTCGGCTCGGGCATCTGGTCCCAGAGCGCCTTCACGCGCGGCGCCATCTTCACCGTGATGGTGCCCGCGATGACCATGACCTCCGCCTGGCGCGGCGTGGCGCGCACGATGGTGCCCATGCGGTCGAGGTCGACGCGGCTCGCGGCGGCGGCCATCAGCTCGATGCCGCAGCAGCTCGTGGCCATCGGGAAGACCCAGAGGCTGTTCATCACGCCCCAGTTCAGGATCGCGTCGATCGACGTGACGCCGACGGAGAGGCCGGGCACCGAGAGCATCGCCCCGTAGAGCGGGTGCTCGTAGGTGAGCTCGCTCTCGTCGTAGACGGGCAGTCGTTTGTGCCCGTCGCCGCTACCGTTCACTGCCATTGCAGTGCCTCCTTCCGCAGCGCGTACAGCCAGCCGAGCATCAGCACCACCACGAAAAGAACGGCCGCGATGAACGCGGCCGCACCGAGCTCGCGGAGGACGACGGCCCAGGGGAAGAGGAACACCGCCTCCACGTCGAAGAGCACGAAGAAGATCGCGACGACGTAGTAGCGAGCGTGGAACTGCATCCACGCGAGCCCGGCGGGCTCTTCGCCGCACTCGTAGGTGCGGTGCTTCAACGGTGAATCGCTCTTCGATCGAACACGGATGACGCGCGCGGCGGCGAGCAACCCGAAACCGATGAGCGTGGAGACTGCGAGGAACGCGAATGCGGAGAGCCAAGCGGAGTGCATCGATGCACCTGCAAAAGTTCGATCTTTCGAGCACGACCGAGCACGAAGAGCCCGCGCGCGTGGTGGGACCGAACGCGCCCGCGGTACGCACGTTCCACGCCAGCAGCAAGGGGGCCGATTTGGGCGGCGCGACGAGCCGAAGGGGATCTACCAACGCAGATCCTGCGCCCGTTTGCAGGCGGTTCGCATAGCTCGCGGCCCGTCTCGAGACCCTTCGGGCTCACGTCGCCCGCGAGGCGTGCGCGCCGCCGAACGCACAAAACGAGCGCGGCGCGAGGACCCTTCGATCCCCGCGCCGTTCGTGAAGAGCCAGAAATCAGGCCTTGAAGCGCGACGGGAAGCTGCCGTCCGCGGCCTTGGTCTTGAGGTCGGCGTCATCCGGGTGCAGCACCAGGGCGCGCGCGATGAGCATCGCCTCGGTCTCGTCGTGCGCCGGGTCGGGCACGCAGCACTCGACCGGGCAGACCGCCTGGCAGGCCTCCTTCTCGTGGAAGCCGACGCACTCGGTGCAGCGCTCGGGGTCGATCACATAGGTGTCGTCGCCCTGGGAGATCGCCTCGTTCGGGCACTCGGGCTCGCAGGCCCCACAATTGATGCATGCGTCGGTGATGTGAGTCGCCATGGTGACTCGCCGCGCTAGCAAGACGGCGGCCAGGCGGGAAGAGAGAAATGCGCCCACGCGCTGCTGGGGGGACCGGCGCGCGCAGCGTCCGCCGCCCGGGGAGTCGCGGCGTCGCCCACCGGCGGCGGGGCGTCCGGGACGGTCACGCCCACCGTGCGAGGAGCATCCGCACATCAATGATCCATGATCCACTATGGACCGATCACATTACGGTCTGTCTCAGGAATTTCATAAGCAACCATCAGATCGCATGATCGTTATATCGTGAACTGCAGCAACATAAGACCGATCGCCTTCATGACATGAATTGATCGATGGCACACAGAGGACACTTCCGTGGACTGCATTGTGCCGATCGAAGCTCCGAGGCTCCGGGTCGCCGAATCAGGGCGCGAGGTCGAAGCCGGCGCCGACCGCGATCGTGGCCCAGACGCCGCGATGCCAGACGAACCCCACGTTCTGGGTGAAGTCGAAGACGCCGATGTGGAGGACGTCCTGGAGCTGCGCGCCGCCGCCGTGCGAGACCGGGTCGTAGGCGCCGAGGATGTCGAAATCGAGGCCGAACGACCCCCCGAGCAGGTGGCGCAACCAGCGCAGCTGCACCCCGCCGAGCGCCGCGTACCAGCCGTCGATGCGCCCGTCGCCGAAGACGAAGACGTCCTTGAAGCCGCCGACCAGCGCGACGTCCCACCGACCGAAGACGCACTCGTACGTCTTCTTGGTCGACCCCTTGGGCGTCATCGCCGACCAGCTGTTGCCGTAGCCGTAGAAGTCCCAGCCGACGAGCGCGTCGGTCATGACGCTGGCGCCGTCGATGCGCGGCGTCGTGAGCGCGAACGCCTGCGCGGAGAGCCAGATGGGGCGCAGGGCGCGGACGTCGGCGCGGGCGAAGGCGACGAAGCCGAGCGACGCAGGGGTGCCCTCGCTCGTGTGACCGAGATAGGCGCCCACGCCGGATGGCGGCCCGAGCCCGCCGTGAACACCGATCGCCCCGTCGAGGCGCGCGACCGAGGAGCGCGGGATCATCGCCTCGCGCTCGGCCGCGAGCGACGGCGAGGTCGACTGGTTCTCCGCGAGGCACGCCCCCTCGTCCGCGGGCGTCCAAGCCCCCTTGTGCGACGTCACGATGGAGGCGGACGCCGAGGGCGCGACCGTGATCAGGGCGAGCACCGAGACGGCGCGAGACATCGCCGGAAGACCGTTTCACGCCGCCTGTTCGATGCCAAGCGACGAGGACTGCGAGGTCGGGGAGGCGGGATATGAAACCCCCGATCACGGGGAGCGAGAGTTCACGCGCGACAACGTGATTTCTCGGGAGATTCGCATTCCGCGGCGGTCGTGACGCAACGTGAGGAGACGCGTCATTACGGGGCGTCTGGTAACTGGGAGGAAACAGAACATACTTATGTTATGTTCGTAAATCGCGATGTTCGGCGAGAATGGAGCGTGGTGTCGCCTGCCGTTGCGACACGTCGCGTCGTGGTCCGTCGAAGACCGTCCGTCGAGGCCGTGGCGTGCCTCGATTCCGCGCCGTAGGCTGGCAGCGATGGCATCGCATCCGGCGCCGAAGCCAAGCTCGCCGACGGCGGTCGCGTCGTCGCGGCCGCGCTTCGCGTACCCGGAGCCGCTCACGGCGGAGGAGCTCGCCGAGATGGACGAGGTGCTCGACGTGGACGGCGAGGCGTTTCTGCGGTGGCTCGCGGGCGAGGGGCCGGATCCGTGGGGCGGCTCCTCCGCGTAGCGCCGAGGTTTCACGCGGGCATTCGGCGGCTCGGAGCGCACTCGGGCAGCGCGAGCGGCCGGGCCGTGGCCGGCGCGCTCGCCTCGATGCTGCAGAGCGAGTTGCCGGGGCCGCTCGACTTCGAGGCCGTCATCCCTCCGACGCGTCGCGCGTGGGTTCGTCGCGTTCCGCGCGCGAACTTCTGGGTCTTCTACGCGTTCGACGATGTCGGGGTGCACGTGCTCGCGATCGTCGACCAGCCGCCGGTGCCGATCGAGCTGTAGGGACGCGCAGCGGGGCTCACCCGCGCTTTGGCGAGCGCTTCGGTGCGGGCCGAGCAACGCGCGCCGCCTCAGCCGCGTCGCTCACCAGCGTGAGCGGCGGAACGTCGAGAACGACCGCGAGCCGCTGGAGCGCATCGAGCGTCGCCGAGCTCTCGGCCGACAGCAGGCGCCACAGATAGGACCGCGCGATCCCCGCCCGATCGGCGACGTGGCTCAACGGGATCTCGCGCTCCGCCGCAATCTCGCGCAGCCGGCGAGCGAGCACATTCTCGAGCCTGCGAGCCACGGAACGAGCGTCCGCGCTGTAGAGGCTCGACGGTTTCCTATATATCGGAACTCACGCACGCTCGCGCATCAAGACGCGACGCCAGGCACGCTCTCGGGGAGGCCGGTGACGCCGATCGCCCTCTTTCGCTCGACGCGCCATCGCACGGCGTTAGCATTCGCGATCATGTCGGAGCACGCGACGCCGCACGACGCGGAGCTACGGGAGGGCGCGCTCGTCACGCCCGCGCTACGGCTCGTGCGCCCGCTCGGCGCGGGCGGCATGGGCCGCGTGTGGGTCGCAGAGCATCTCGGGCTGCGTACGCAGGTGGTCGTGAAGTTCATGGCCGAGGAGCTCGCGCGCAACCCCGACGCGCTCGCGCGCTTCTCGCGCGAGGCGGCCGCCGCGTCGCAGGTCCGCAGCCCCCACGTCGTGCACATGATCGATCACGGCGTCGCGACGAACGGCGCGCCCTTCATCGCGATGGAGATGCTGGACGGCTACGACCTCCGGCACCTTCTCGACGAGCGCCGCACGATCGAGCCGTCCGAAGTCGCCGCGATCGTGGCGCAGGTCGCGCGGGCTCTCGCCGGCGCCCACCAGCGCGGCATCGTGCACCGCGACATCAAGCCCGAGAACGTCTTCCTGACGGACGCGGGCAGCGGCGAGCTGTTCGTGAAGATTCTCGACTTCGGCATCGCGAAGTCGATCGACGGCGCCGACGCCGCATCGCGCGCGACCGGCACCGGCGCGATGATCGGGACGCCCTTCTACATGAGCCCGGAGCAAGTGCTCGGCCAGAAGACGATCGACCACCGCGCGGATCTCTGGTCGCTCGGCGTGCTCGCCTTCGAGGCGCTCACGGGCGAGCTGCCGTTCGTCGGAGACACGATCGGCGCGGTCTCGGTCGCGATCTGCCACGGGCCGATTCCGCGACCGTCGGAGCGCAATCCGCGCCTCTCGCCAGCGATCGACGGATGGTTCGCACGCGCCTGCGAGCGCGACGTCGCGCGCCGTTTCGGATCCGCGAAGGAGCTCGCCGACGCCCTCGCCCAAGGCGCGGGCAGCGCTGCGGGCGAGCCGCAGCCGTCGTTCCGCCCAAGCGTCGATCCGGCACCGCGCACCGGCGCGGCGTCGCCCTTCGTCCTTGCTCCAACGACGCCGCATCCGGTGAGCGCGCGAATGACGACGGGCGCGGCGTCGAGCCAGGTTGCGGATTCCGAGCCCGAACGTCGCGCGAGCCACAGCCGGCGCGTACTGATCGCCGTCGTCGGCGCCTGCGTCCTCGGGATCGCGGGTGGCGTGACGGCGTTCGTCGTCACGCGGTCGCCTTCCGCGGAGCCTTCTACACCAGCGACAGCGAAGGGCGAGGAGCCGACGCAGGAGCCGTCACCATCGAAGAGACGCACCGAGCCTGTCCCGGAGGAAACGAAGGGCGCACCTGCGCCCGAACCGATTTCACCGCCCGCTCCGACGCCCGTGACGTCGGCCTCCACCGCGGCGAAGGCGACCGCGACCGGCGCTTCGGCGGCGCCGCGACCGTCTGCCAGCTCCTCCGCCAAGTCCTCGTCCGCACCTGTACCCACGAGTACCTCCCCGAAGGCAAGCGATGTCATCCTCGAGTAGCTCGGGCCGCTGGATGGCCCTCTGCAGCGCCGTCGTCGCGGCCTCGCTCATAGGCTCCGTCATCCCTCGCGCGCTCGCCGAGCCTTCGCCGCAGGACAAGTCGACCGCGCGCGACGCCGTGCTTGCGGGCCGACAGCTTCGCGCGAAGAAGGACTTCAAGGGCGCGCTGGAGCAGTTCAAGGTCGCCTACGCGCTCGTTCCGTCACCGATCACCGCGTACGAGGTCGGTCGCGCGTACGTCGACGCGGGCCTGCTCGTCGAGGGCTACGAGAAGCTCGTCGATGCCGCGACGATGCCCCCGAAGCCAGGCGAGTCGCCCGAAGCCAAGAAGGCTCGCGGCGAGGCGAAGCAGCTCGCCGACGCGGCCGAGCCGCGCATCCCATCGATCGCGGTGAAGCGCGACAACCTGCCGTCGAACGGCGCCGCCGTCACCGTCTCCGTCGACGGCCGCGCGGTGCCCGTCGACGCGCTCGCCGCGCCCCTCAAGGTGAACCCCGGCGCGCACGAGATCGTTGCGACCGTCGAAGGCGCGCCGCCGAAGCGCGCGAACGTCACCGTCGACGAGGGCGATGCCAAGTCCGTCACGGTACGCTTGCCCGACGCGCCGAAGCTGGCCGCGACGAACGACCGACCGAAGCGCGATCGCGGCGGCGACGCGCCGCGCGTCGAGCCGGTAGCGGGCACCAGCACGTGGACGTACGTCGGCTTCACCCTGGCGGGGGTTGGGCTCGTCGTCGGCGGCGTGACGGGCGTGCTTGCGCTCTCGAAGGCGTCGACGCTGAACGGCGAGGGGTGCACCGCCGATCACCGTTGCCCCTCGGCCGCGAGCGGCGACATCAGCTCGTACAACGCGCTTCGGTACACGTCGTTCGCGTCGCTCGCGGTTGCGGTCGTCGGCGTCGGCATCGGCGTCGGCAGCCTCGTGCTCGGCGGCGCAAAGGAGCAGCCGAAGCAAGGCGTCACGGTGACGCCGTGGATCGGCCTCGGATCGATCGGCGTGCAGGGGGTGTTCTGATGAAGACCTCTCGGTTCATCGCGGCGGCTGCCATCGTTGGCGCCTTCGCGTGCACGAGCTACTCGGTGGACGCGTCGCTCGACGAGACGGGAGGCGGCGACGACGGCAGTGCCTGCAACATCCAGTGCACGACGTATCCGTTCGCCGGCTGTTGTGAGGGATACAACTGCGTGTCGCTATCGTCGTCGGGCGCCGCGAACCTCAGTTGCGTTCGCCCGACCGGGTCGGTACCACTGAACGGTCGGTGCACGAACACGCTGGACTGTGTGCCAGGATTTGAGTGTGCGAAGCCATCTTCGTCCGGCGTCGGGCTGTGTCTTCCGTATGCGTCGAGCGATCCGGCGAGCTGTGATGGCACTCTGACAGGGGGGACAGGGGGCGTTCCGCCGGCGTGCGAGGCACCCTGCGCCCCATGGGACATGAGCAGCTGCGGGACGCTCGGTGCGGGGTGCTACTTCCTGTCAGCGACGAAGACGGTCTGCGCAGCTGCCGGGACAGGCCAAGGCGCCTCGGCGTGTCCCAACAACCACCCGTACGAGTGCGCCGCGGGATACGGGTGCAACAACGGCGACTGCCGCAAGATGTGCAGGAACGACGCTGACTGCGCGTCGGGCAAGACGTGCCAGCAGTACCCGGCTGGGCCGAACTACAACGGCACGCCCGTCGGGTTCTGCTTGCTCTAGCGCGGGTACGGCGGGCGGCGCGCCGACGACGACAGCTCGGCGTGCACCGTGGAGGCCGATGCCCTTAGGCACGCCGACATGCGAGGGAGGCTAGGGTTGCTGGTTTGGAAGTAGTCCGCCAGCGAGTTCAGGATGGAGGCGCGAGTGGACGGATCCGACGACAACGCCCTCGACAAGTTCGCGTCCACGACGGCGCGTTGGTAGGGGGTCAGGGCCCGGTAGTCGTCCAGACACGCTCCACCGAAGAAGTTGCTCTCGATCCCTGCGGATAACGCCGACAGCGACAACGCCTGCGCGACGCCGCCCGATCCGCCGAGTTGAGCGATGGTGAACGTCCCCTGTTCCTCGTTGGACAACGCGTTGAAGGTCTCCTGCGGCCAGTAGAGACCGACGCTCGCGCACCACGCCTGGAAGCATCCGGCGAGCTCGGGGTAGTACGGTTTCAGGAACGCGTACGCGCGCGCCGCCTCTTGCATGGCGCGGCTCGTCACGAATGTGTCCATGAGCGCCGGGGCCGGGGCCGCTCCCGCCCCCCCCGGCTCGAATGGGCCGAGCGCAACGTGGATCAGCGAGGCGATGTTCGCGATCCGAGCCTGCGCATAGGCCGCGATCCACTCGGGCGCCCTCGCGATCTCTTGTGCGCACGGGAACGCCGGGTGCACAGGGATGCGGGGACGCTGCACCGCAGGTCGCGGCGACGACGGATGCCACCGCAGCGGCGACTGAAACATGTTGGACATGGGGTTCCTCTTCTCGGTGATCCCTGGGTCGCTGCTGCGCCGCTACTTCGCGGGCGTCTGACCGTTCCGCGCGCGCCTCTCGAGTAGGCGCCCCCCGTTGCCAGGGGGCGCCTCTCACGGAACCGTACGAGTGCTGTTCACATACGGCTCTTCGGGACGGCGGGTTGCGACCCCCGCCGCCGGCTGGTTCGCAGCCTCGGCTACGCCAACGTCAGCGTGAGCTGCGTCGGCGCGGCGATGGCGCGTTGTCTCTCGATCCACCGTGCGTGCAGCGACACGAGCCCCGACTGTGCGAAGTACGCGACGTCGAGTGCCCGATCGACTGCCGGCGTGTGGCTCAGCGCCCATGGGCCTCTGCGCGCCCCGTAGACGTTGCGCCACGCGGTCTTCGGTTTGACTCCGCGACGGACGCAGTTTCGCGCGATCGTCCGGCGTCGCTTCCACTGCTTCACCACGATCGCGCGCAGCCGTCGCCGGATGTGCGCGTCGAGGTTCTTCAGCGTCGTCTCGACCCTCGTGCAGATGCCGAAGAAGGCGATCCACCCGTTCAACACCGCGTTCAACGCGGCGATGCAGGTTGCGAGCTTGCCGCCGTAGGCGCGCGGCGTCGCTCGCCGGATCGTCTCACCGATGCGGTCCTTCGATCGCTTCGACAGCAGCACGTCCACGCTTCCCTCCATCGGCTCTCGCCGCAGACGGAAGCCCAAGAAGTGCCGCTCCTCGGGACGCGCGACGGCGCTCTTCGAGACGTTCACCTTGAGGCGCATGCGCCGCTCGATGAAGCCCTTCACGCTCGCCATCACGCGCTCACCTGCACGCTCGCTGCGCACGTAGATGTTGCAGTCATCTGCGTAGCGCACGAATCGGTGCCCGCGCCGCGCGAGCTCGGTGTCGAGCTCATCGAGCACGATGTTGCTGAGCAGCGGCGACAGCGGCCCGCCCTGCGGGACGCCCTCCTCCGTGCTCACCCGCACGCCATCCGGCATCACCACCTTGGCCTTGAGCATCTGGCCGACGAGACGAAGCAACCGCACGTCGTGGACCCGCTGCGCGAGCCTCGCCATGAGTCGCTGGTGGTGCACTCGATCGAAGAACTTCTCCAGATCGAGATCGACCACCCAATCGTGCCCGTCCTCCAGGTACCCGCGAGCCTCCGCGATCGCCGTGTGGCAGCTCCGGTTCGGTCGAAACCCGTGGCTACTCGCGTGGAACGTCGGCTCGTACACAGGTTCGATCACCATGCGCACCGCCTCTTGCACCACGCGGTCGACGACGTTCGGGATCCCCAGGCCACGCTCGCCGCCGCCGCTCTTCGGAATCCACACGCGCCGGATGTCGCCGGTTCGGTAGCTCCCATCGTTCAGCGTGCGCGCGAGCCTCGTCAGCACCTCGTCGAGGTGTCGCGACACCTCCTCGATCGTCTGACGATCTGGGCCGGGGGCGCCTTTGTTCGCCGCCACGTTCGCAAACGCCTCGCGCAAGCGCGAGACCACTTCCTCCATCGTCGCCTGCGTGGCCATTCCCTTCGTCCGCTTCGGCTTCGGCATCGCGTGTCGCGCAGGTGCTCGTCGGCGAGCGTCCGCACGATCGTCGACCCCGACGGCTTGCGCCGCCGGGACATCGGCTGTCCCGAAACGCAGTCCGAGCTGCCACGCCCGTTCGTCGACCGTGGACGATGTCCCTCCCGCGCGAGTGTCGACCTCGCGCGTTCTGCGCGGCTTTCGCCGCGCGTTCGGTACCGTGCGTCCATCGGACTTCTGCTGGGTCATCGGCTTTCGTTCTCGCGTCCTACGGCCTACCGCTCTCGCGGGGCCCAACAGATCTCGCCAGGTAAGACTCGACAGATTTCGCGACCATCCCGTCACCCATACGCGCGCAGCTCCTGCGGAAATCGGGCTTCGCCGCCGATGGCCGGCTCACCCGCTGCGCGCGCCTCACGGCGCTTCACTTTCGTTCGACACGGTCGCGCACCTACGACTTCCACCAGACACGCCCTCGCGGTGAAGACACCGTCTTCGACGCGCGCGCGTGCGGGCGTCGGTCCTCGGTGCAAACGTGCCCTTGTCACATCGGTGTCGGGTTCCCTCCGCAGGGGCCCCGGGTGTGGACTTCCACCTCCTATCTGCCGGCCATGCTGGCCGCACCA
>JAJXTK010000263.1 GCA_021783935.1 Myxococcales bacterium
CGCCCGAGCCGGCCCTCGAACTCGCGCTCGAACGCGTCGATGTGAGGACCGACCGTCGAGAGCCAGTTGGTCGCGAACGCCTCGTCCACGTACCGCTGCTCGGCGCCGCCCATGTGCGGGACCGAGAGCAGGATTCGCTTCACGAGGCCCCCCGAGGGGCTGCAGCCGCGCGCTGGAGCGGCTTGGCCGGCACGCCCACCACGGTCTCGCCGGCCGCGACATCCTTGGTTACCACGGCACCCGCACCGATCGTCGCGTGCGCTCCTACCGTGACGTACTGAAGCACCTGCGCGCCGGTGCCCACGAGAACCCCCTCCGAAAGGCGGACGCCGCCGGAGAGGTTGACGGTCGGATTGAGCACGGCCCCGCGTCCCACCACGCTTTCGTGGCCCAGCGTGCAGCAGAGATTCACCATCGCGAAGTCCTCGAAGGCGAGGTTAACCGTGCCGACGACGCCATCACAGACGACGACCCCGCGGCCCATCGAGGCTGAGGCACGCTCGAAGCGCGCGAGAGGGTGCACGAGCGCCGGGTACTCCTTGTCCGGAAATTGCCCGAGCAGCAGGTCCGAGACCCGCAGCTTCGCGGCGGGCGTGCCGATCCCCATTGCGAACGCGTCGAAGCTGGTGCGGTGTGCATCGAGCCAGCTCACATCGCCGAGCACTTCATTGAGGGAATCGTGGGGCCCGAGGCGCGAGAGATCGGTAACCGCGTAGCCGACGTGCTCGTAGCGGCCAGGCTCGCGGGCCTCGAGCTCGCGGAGAAGGTAGGCGACCTCGCGGGCGAACCCTCCGGCACCCACGATCACGACGCGCATCCGTGCCATTAGTCAGGCCTCACCGAGCCCATGAATTCCGGCATCGTCGCATGCCCTTCTTGCGAGATCCCGGTGCGGAGGACGACCGACGCGACCGTCTTGAGCAAGACTCGAACGTCGAGCCATGGCGACCAGTGGTCGACGTACCAAACGTCGAGCTCGAACTTGCGCTCCCAGCTGAGCGCGTTTCGCCCGTTGACCTGCGCCCAGCCCGTAATTCCAGGGAGCACGTCATGCCGACGGGCCTGTTCCGGTGTGTAGCGGTCCAAGTAGCGCATCAGCAGGGGACGCGGGCCGACGAGGCTGAGCTCGCCGCGGAGCACGTTCCAGAGCTGTGGCAGCTCGTCGATGCTCGTGGTCCGCAGTAGCTTACCGACCCGCGTGAGTCGTTGCGCGTCGGGGAGGAGCGCCCCGTCCGCGCCACGCGCATCGGTCATCGTGCAGAATTTCACGATCTCGAACGGCTCGCCGCTCTTCCCGGGGCGCCGCTGACGGAAGAAGGCGGGGCCCTTCGTCTCCAGGCGCACCCAAGCCGCGGCTGCCGCGAGGGCCGGTGCCGCTGCGCACAGGACGCTCGCCGCGCCGACGAGGTCGATCGCTCGCTTGCACGCGAGCGCGACGCCGCGCTGCTTCATCGGCCCACGAGCTCCCGCATGAGCTCGAGGTAGCGCGCGGCCAAGGACTCGCGCGTCGCGTTTGCGATCACCCATTCGCGCCCGCGCCGCCCCATCTCCGCGCGCCCGGCGGGATCGTCGGCGAGCTGCCGGATGCGGAGCGCCAGATCCTCGGGATCCTCCGGCTTCGCGAACACCCCGGCGCGCGCCTGATCGCACAGGAGCTCGCGCGCGACCCCGTCGATCGCGAGCAGGGTCGGGCGCTCGCACGCCATGTAGTCGAAGACCTTGTTCGGATAGACCGTGCGAAACGTCGGGTTGTTCTGCAGCACCGCGGCGCCGACGTCGCACGCGTTCAAGATGTCGGCCATCCGCTCCTTGGGGCTTGGCCCGTGGAAGCGGATGTTGGTGAGGCCCCTGCGCTCGGCGTCCGCGGCGAGCGCGGCGCGCTCCGGGCCGTCGCCGACGCACGCGATCAGGATGTCGGGCCGCTCGCGCAGCCGCTCCGCCGCCTCGACGAGCTGCCCGAGCGCGTTCGCGCGCCCGTGCGCGCCCGCGTACATGACAACGAAGCGATCGCCCCAACCGAGCTCCCGCCGGGCGGCGTTGTCGCGCGGCCCCGGGCGGAACATCGAGACGTCAGCGCCGTTCGGGATGAAGGCGATGTCGACGGCGTCGGCGAGCTTGCGGCGCAGCAGATCCTCGCGGAACGCGGGGGTAAGCACGTTGACCTTGCTCGCGCTGGCGCACGCGAAGCGTTCGAGCGCGTAGAGCGCCTTGGTCAGCGCAGCCCCTTCGCGGAGCACGCCGGTCGAGACCGCGCTCTCGGGCCACAGGTCGCGGATCTCGAAAATCCACGGCACGCGACGCAGCCGCGCGTGCCCCGCGAGCCAGCCGGTGACGGCCGCGGTGAGCGGCGGGGAGGTCGCGATCACGACGTCGACGTCGTGCACCCGCAGCGAGGCTAGGCTCGACGAGGCCGCGTAACCCGCAAACGCGACTGCGCGTCCGAGAAAGCCGTGAGAGTACGACGGCGGCGTCCAACACCGGTATACGTCGACGGCGCCGTCGCGCTCGTGGATGACGATGCGGCCGCGGTAGCGCTCCGGGATCTCGCCCGAGCCGTAGTCGACCGTGCCCGCGAGCACCGACACGTGGTGCCCCGCGTCGCTCCAAAGGCGCGCGAACTCGTTGAAGCGCGAGCCGCCTGGGCGCCCGGGCATCAAGTAGTACTGATGGACGACGAGGATGTGCATCGTCAGCTCGCCTCGGAGATCGCGCCGTCTCGGAGGCGCAGCTGCAAGACGACGTCGCCCACTTCGACGCGAAGCTCGTCCCCCTCGGCCGCGATCGTCGGCGGTGCGGCGCCCATCGCGGTCACCATCGTGAACGGCAGCCGCGTTCGCGTCGTCGTCGCCCACGAAGGCGTCGGCGTCCGTTCGCCGTAGTAGCGCGACTGCCATCCGCGAACGATCGGCTGCTCGACGCCGCGCGCGACGTCTGTCACGAGCCGCGCGGTGGGGCTCGCGCTGCCGACGACGCTCCGCGCGAGGTGGAAGGCCCCGCTCGGGGTCGCGAGCTCGAGGCGCCCGTCCTCGCTCGCGCGCCAGGGAAAATCCCCGCACAGCCAGTGCGCGCGCACCTCGTGCTCGCCGGCGCCGGCCATGTGGTCGACGACGATGATCACTCCGCGCGCGTCGACCAGCACCGACCGGCGATGGATCGGCTTGCCGGGCGCTCGCGTGAAGCCGTAGTGCTCGCCGACGACGAGCGCGTGCTCCGGCTTGGTGTCGAACCGCAGCGCCGTGGCCTGCGTCCAGTAGAGCACCTTGAATTTGCGGTGGTGCACCATCTGGTCGAGCCCGTCGACCGTGAGCGCGTTGTGCGACGCCGTGCCCACGAAGTGATCGTGCCAGCGCTGGTCCGGGCCGTTGTACTGGAAGCTGCCGCCATCGACGAGCACGTTGTTACCGCGCCACCAGACGTCGAGGTGGAGCATGTCGATCTGCGAAAAGCGGTCGCGCAGCGAGCCGCAGCGGAACGTCGCGAAGGTCCCGGGGTGCGAGGCGCGCAGCACGTAATGCCCCGTGTGCTCGAACGCGGCCGAGGTCCGCTCACGGGGCCGCAGCGGCGCGCCGAGGGCGCTGGCGCCGAGCAGCCAGGCGGCGTGTTCATCCCACGGCCCGGGCTCGTACAGGCGCTCGCCGCGCGCGTAGAGGCTCACGGTCTGGAGGACCGGGCGGAAATCGCTGTAGTCGCAGCTCGTCATCGGCAGCAGGTGCGCGCCGTCGTTCGAGCCGTAGTTCGGCAAGCGCCCGTCGGCCTCGTTCTGGAGCGCGTAGAGGAAGTCGAGCGACCGCGTGAGGGCGCTGCGCCAGGCATCCGGCACCGTCGCGCCGAGGTGCTCGCAGAGCCGCGCCGCGAGCAGGTACGTCTCGATCGCGACGCGATGGTAGTTGTGCGACTGCTGGATGTACGAGCCGTCGCGGTAGACTTGTCGATCGGCTTGCTCCGTGAGCTCCCGCATCCCGAGCTCGCGCCACGACGCGTTTCCGGTGAGCGCACCCAGCGCCAGTAGCCCCCACGCCTCGGTCAGCAGGTGGTTGTTGTAGACCGCGTTGCGGACGTACTCGAAGTTCGCCTCGAGGTGCTGGCCGCAACGCTGGGCGCGACGCACGAGCAGCGCGGCGAGCGGCGAGACCTCGGCGCCCAGCCGGTCGAAGACCGAGAGGGCGAACAGCCATGCCATCCAGCGGACGGCGATCTCCTGCCCGCTGTTCCAGTGCACGCCGAGCGGGTAGGGGCTGTTCGAGACGAAGCTTCGGACTTGCGCGCCGAAGGCCCTCGCGTTCGCCTCCGGCGCGAGGTCGAACGCCGCCGCGCGCGCATGGGCAAACGCCTGCGGGAAGCGGCCGGCCTCCCATGTGTGCTTGACGTCGCCCACTCGCGGCTCGTCGCGCAGCACGAAGGACCAGTGCAGCGAAGGGTTCCAGCGCCGCCCGCTCGTGGGATCGAGGTGCCAATCGATCGGGTCGCCATAGTCGGCGGTCCACCGCCCGAACGCGAGGATGCGCCCGTGACGGGCCTGACGCGCCCGCTCGCCGAGCCGCTCGCGCGCGCCGGGCGGCAGGCGCGTGCGCATGACGTCGGCGACATCGCGCGGGGCCTCGTAGAACTCGAGCGCGCGCAGCGCGGCGAGCGCGCTCGCCGGAGGGATCGCCTCGGGCACCTGGCTGGCGCGACCACGATCCCGTGCCCACTCTAGCCCCGCGCGGACCTCGAGCTCGCGACGCAAACGGTAGGCTGTGCGCGACAGACCAAGCTCTCGAATTTCGCGAAGGAGGGCGCGAGCGTTCATCTCATAACGTCAGACTCTGCATCGAGTGCAGGGGCGGGGGGGAGGCTGCGATCTCCGGCGGACGACCATCGACATGCACCGAGGCCCACGTCTCGAGCGCCAGCAGCTTCCACGCGAGGTCGAACCACTGGGAATCCGAGGTGTCGCGAAGGAGCGACTCGACCCGACGACCGTCGAGCCACCCGCGCGATCGTGCGCGCGAGGATAGCAGCATGTCGTGCACGAAGTCGCGCTGCGAGGTCTTCATCCACCTCGCGGCGGGGGTGTCGAAGCCGACCTTGCGGCGGTTGAGCACGAACTCCGGCGTGACGTCGGCAACGGCTTGGCGCAGCACCCACTTGCTGGCCCCGTCGCGCATCTTCAGGCGCGGGCCGCAGCGAAACGCGAACTCCACGAGCAGCGGATCGGCCAGCGGCACGCGCGACTCGAGGCTGTTCGCCATGCTCATACGGTCATCTTGCTGAAAGAGGCCGGGCAGGTAGGTCTGCACGTCCCAGTGCATGACCTTGTCGTAGGGGTCCGTGGCCGGCGAGGCGCTGACGGTGGCTTCGTAGGTCTCGTAGGCGCGCGCGCGAGAGACGAGCTCCGGCGCGAGGAAGCTCTTCCAGCGGCGCTCGGAGACGCCGGCAAAATTGTCGAAGTAGCCGCGCTTCCAGTCGACGAGCAGCCGTGCGTTGTTGAAGAGGCGCCGCAGCGTCCGCGCCTCGAAGAGCTGCTTGCCGAGGTTGCCGCCCACCGCCGGTGCGACCGCGGAGGCGCTGCCTCGGCGAACCGGCTTCAGCCGTTGCCGCACGATCGATGCGAGGACGCGCGCCGGGTGGGTGAGCGCGTACCGCGCGTAGCCGCCGAAGATCTCGTCTGCGGCCTGCCCGCCGAGGGCGACCTTCACGTCGCCGGCCGCGAGCTTCGAGACGTGGAACATCGGGATCATCGCAGCCCCGATGACCGGTTGATCCTGGAAGTACATCAACCGCTGCACGTCGTCGGCAAATTGGCTTCCATCCAATGTGATGAGGCTGAGCGGCAGCTTCAGCGTGCGCGCGGCCGCCTCTTGGAACGGACGCTCGTCGATCACGTCCTCCCCGGTGAAGTGCACGCCGTAGCAGTGCAGTGGGCGCCCGAGGCGCTTGGCGGTCGCCGCGATGGCCGTCGAGTCGATGCCGCCGCTGAAGAAGCTGCCGACGGGTACATCGGAGAGGAGCTGGTCCTGCACCACGCGCCCGAGCGTCTCGCGAAGCTCTTCGACGACCTGCTCGGGGGCCTCGTGTCGCTCCTCGAACGTCCGGATCGCCCAGTAGGTTTGCGCGCGCCGGCCGCGCGCGTCGTAGCTGACGACCTCCGCCGGTTTCAGCTGCCGGATGCCGCGGAAGAAGGTGCGCTCGAACAGGGGCGTGTGGAAGTGCAGGTACTGGTTGAGTGCCTCGGGGTCGAGCTCGCGCGTGACGTCTTCGGCCTCGAGGAGCGCCTTGATCTCGCTGGCGAACAGGACTCGACGCCCGTCGTCGTGGACGTAGAGCTGCTTCACGCCGAGGTGATCGCGCGCGAGCACAAGCCGGCGTTCGGCGCGATCCCAGGCCGCGAACGCGAAGATGCCGCGAACGCCGGCCAGGAAGTCGGCCGGCTCGCTCGCCAGCAGATGGAGGAGCGTCTCGGTGTCGCTGGTGCCCCGGAAGCGCACCCCGCGCCCCTCGAGCTTCGGCCGGTGCCGCGCGTGGTCGTAGAGCTCGCCGTTGTAGGCGATAGTCCAGCGTCCGTCGGGGGTCGTCATCGGCTGACGGCCCGTGTCGGTCAGATCGACAATCGCCAGCCGCCGGTGGCCAAGCCCTAGCGGCCCGTCGACGAAGTACCCTTCGTCGTCCGGCCCGCGGTGCGCGAGGCGCCTTGTCATGCGCGCCAGCAGCGCGCGGTCGACAGGGCGATCGAGCGCACCGTAGTGAAACACACCAGCGATTCCGCACATGATGGCGCTCCCTAGGTCCGCGGCCGCGAGGTCGTGAACCTAGGAGTGGTATTGGCGCTCACGGCACTCCCCATCACGCGAAATCAGCGCCGTTGGCGGGAACCTGATGCTCGCTGGTCTCGGTGACGTTCTCCGGATTCGTCAACGAGCAGGGAAGTCCCGTCCGCAAGCTCTGGACCGCGAGCAGCGACGCCAGCGTCGTGGCGTAGGCGTTCTCGAAGTGCGCCCGCGCATCCGCGGCGCCGCGGCAGGCCGCCAAGAAGGCTGGGAGCTCGGCCGCTTGACCTCGGTCCCGACCGCCGTCCTCCTTCTTGCGCCGCTCGCCGCTCCACAGCTCGATGTCGCCCCACTGGTCCACGTACGCCGTGCGCCCGCCGCCGAAGATCTCGATGCGCTCCGGCGGCGCCGCGCGATCGCCGCCCGCGTCGTAGATCACGCTCGAAAGCGAGCCGTCGGCGTGGCGCATCGTGATCGCGACGCGGTCGTCGGTCGTCTCGAGGCCGCCTGTGCGGCCCACCGACTCGGCGTGCACGCGCACCGGTGGGCTCCCCACGATCGCGCAGCACGTGTCGATGGCGTGGCACGCCTCGCCCACGATGCGCCCGCCGCCGATGGAGTCCTGCTGCGGCCAGGCGTTCGCAGGGATGGGCGGCACCGAGAAGCGATGCGTGACCGTGAGCGGCCCGTGCCCCTGGAAGAAGTCGCGCACGAGCTTCGTGGCGGGAGCGAAGCGGCGGTTGAAGCCGACCATCACCACCGGGGCCCGCTCGCCGAGCTCGTCGACGACGGCCGCGATCTGCCGCAGCTCGTCGAGCCGGATGCAGAGCGGCTTCTCGACGAAGACGTGCTTGCCCGCGCGCAGCGCCTGGATCACCAGCTCGGCGTGGAGATCGTGGCGCGTCGTGATCATCACCGCGTGCGTGTCGGGGTCGTGGAAGACCTCGTCGACGTTCGTGGTGGCGTGCGCGAAGCCCATCTTCTCGGCGCCGAGCTGCGCGTTCACGCCGCGCGCGGTCGCGAGATAACGCCACGAGACGCCGCCGAGCTTCTTGAGCAGCGGCATCAGGATGAGGCGCGTGTAGTTGCCGGCGCCGATCATCGAGACGCCGAGCTCCGACGCGACGGCGGGCCCGGTGCGGAGCGTCGTGGTGCGCCGGGGCTTCTCCGGAGCGGTGGGGTACTCGAGGACGATCCCCGTGTACGGCTCCTTGCGGCCGGTGACGAGCTCGTAGGCGTCCGCTGCGCGCTCGATCGGGTAGCGGTGCGTGGTGAGCTTCTCGACCGGCAGCTTGCCCGCCGCGATGGTGTCGAGCACGGCCTGCATGTTGCGCTGCGCAGTCCAGCGCACGAGCCCGAACGGGTAATCGACGCCGCGCTCCTCGTACGCCTCGTCGCCGCGGCCAGGGCCGAGCGAGCCCGAGACCGTGAATTCGAGCTCCTTCGCGAAGAACGGCGCGCGCGGGATCGCGAGGCCGGCGACGCCGACGAGCACGATGCGCCCGCGCACGCGCGTGACCTCCGCCGCGAGCTCGATAGGCCCGTTGCTCTCGGTCGCGGCCGTGATCACCACGGCGTCGACCCCGGCGCCCTCGGTGAGGCGCTTGACCGCGTCGGCGACCCCGGTCGTGACGGCGACGTCGGCGCCGAACGCGCGCGCCTGCTCGACGCGCGCC
>JAJXTK010000264.1 GCA_021783935.1 Myxococcales bacterium
GGCGGGCGGCGGCGCGGCCGGCTCGAACCCGGCCCCGGGAGGCCCACCGAACGCGGGCGGGGCTGCGGGCGGCGCGCCGAGCGGCGGAGCGGGCGGAGGCGGCGCTCCGAAGGCTGGCGCGGCGGGTGGCGGCGGAGCCGGCGCTGGCATCGGCATGCCCGGGGCCATGCCGACCATCGTGCCCTTGATGTTGGGCTTCGGTGGCGCGGCGGGGGCCGGCGGTGCAGCGGGGGCCGGCGGTGCAGCGGGGGCCGGGGGCGCAGCCTGCGGCTGGTTCATCATGAGCATCGTGCCCTTGAACTTCGGCGCAGCCCCACCCTTCAGGTTGAAGCCACACTTGGTGCACGTCGCCGCAGTCTCGGGGTTCTGAGTACCGCAGTTCGGGCAAAACACGCTCGGCCTCCCTTTCGACGGTTCGCGGTCGGCGAGGCCTCCGCGGGTGGATCGTGCGCACGGACCACCGGTCCGTTGCGCGAAGCGGCGCCGAGACTACACGCACGCCGACGAAGTCCTCAAGCGCCATTGTCGATCGGATCTCGACAGGTCTTCTGGGGTTCGCGCGCGCGATGCGCTCCGGACGTCGAGCGTCGCGCACGTGCGCACGAACGCGAAGGAAACGCGAGAGGTTCGGGCGCTGCTCGAATGCGTTTCCACTGCTTGACACTCGGATGGCGCGACCACTAGCGTGCGCGGCGCCACGGCCCGGGCCGGGCGATCCGATGACGTTCCGCGTGCGCGCCGCACGCGTGTCGGTTCGCAGATCCACCGGCGTCGCCAGCGCGACGGGCCACGACGCGACCCATGCCCTTCGAACCGACCCCCGAGCGCGCGAAAGAGATCGAGGAGATCCTCTCGCGCTACCCGTTGAAGCAGGCCGCCTGCCTCCCGCTCTTGCACCTGTGCCAGGAGCAAGAGGGGTGGTGCTCCGAGGAGGTGATCGACTTCGTCGCGCGCCGGCTCGAGCTGCCGACCGCGCACGTAGTCGGCGTCGTCACCTTCTACACGCTGTTCAACCAGAAGCCCGTCGGCAAGCACCAGATTTGGGTCTGCCGCACGCTCCCCTGCGCGCTGCGCGGCGGCGAGGACCTGCTTCACCACTGCGAGCACCGCCTCGGGATCCACGATGGCGAGACCACGCCCGACGGCCTCATCACGCTGCGCAGCGCCGAGTGCCTCGCGTCGTGCGCCACCGCGCCGATGATGCAGGTCGACAAGGCCTACCACGAGAATCTCACCCCCGAAGGGCTCGACGAGATCCTCACCAAGCTGGGCGCGAACCTCCGCTGAGCGCGGGCCGGAACCACGATGCTGCAGCCCCAGAAGATCATCAGCCGCAACTACGATCTGCCGGAGTCGTGGACGCTCGCCACCTTCGAGAAGGCGGGCGGCTACCAGGCGATCCGCAAGGCGCTCCAGATGGAGCCCGCCAAGATCATCGACGAGATGAAGGCGGCCAACGTCCGCGGCCGCGGCGGCGCCGGCTTCCCCATGGGCGTGAAGTGGTCGTTCATGCGGCCGCACCCGACCAAGCCCGCCTACCTCGTCGTCAACGCCGACGAGGGGGAGCCCGGCACGCACAAAGACCGCACGATCATGGAGAAGGATCCGCACTCCCTGATCGAGGGGTGCATGATCGCCAGCTATGCGATCGGCGCGCACGTCGCCTACATCTACGTGCGCGACGAGCTGCACCTCGCCAAGCAGCGCCTCTGGGACGCGATCCACGAGGCCCGCGCGAAGGGCTACCTCGGCCAACGCCCCTTCGGCGCCAAGGACTACCCGCTCGAGGTCTACGTGCAGACCGGCGGTGGCGCGTACATCTGCGGCGAGGAGACGGCGCTGCTCAACTCGCTCGAAGGCAAGCGCGGCGAGCCGCGCTTCAAGCCCCCGTTCCCGGCGCAGGTCGGCGCCTTCGGCTGCCCCACCACCGTCAACAACGTCGAGTCGATCGCGTCCGCGGGCCCCGTGCTGCTCCTGGGCGGCGCCGAGTTCTCGAAGCTCTCGCGCCTGCACGCGCTCAACGACGGCGGCTCGCGCCTCTACGGCGTCAACGGCCACGTCGACACGCCGGGCACCTGGGAGTTCAACTGCGGGCCGACGATCAACGAGCTCCTCGAGCAGGCGGGGGGCGTGTCCAAGGGGCGCAAGGTCAAGGCGGTGATCCCGGGCGGCTCGAGCACGCCGGTGCTCCTGCCGCACGAGATCTTCCACATGCCCGACGAGAAGTCGCCGATGCACGAGTGGCACGGCAAGTCGGTCTACGACGTCCCGATGGGCGTCGACACGATGCGCGTCGCCGGCTCGATGCTCGGCACCTGCTGCCTCACGGTCATCGCCGAGGGCACGTGCATGGTCCGCGTCGCCCTCAACCTCGCGCGCTTCTACCGCCACGAGAGCTGCGGGCAGTGCACGCCGTGCCGCGAGGGCACCGGCTGGATCCTGCGCATCTTCGAGAAGATGGAGCGCGGCGAGGGGACGCTGCGTGAGCTCGACGAGGTCGCCGAGATCGCCTCGGGCATCGTCGGCAACACCATCTGCGCCTTCGGCGAGGGCGCGGCCGGGCCTGCGCTCACGTTCGTCAAGAAGTTCCGCAAGGAGTTCGAGGCTCACATCGAAGCGAAGGGTTGCCCCTACAAGGGCAGCATCCTCTGAGGAGCGCGCATGTTCGCCGGCTACGATACGCTCGAGCTCATCTACTTCGCCATCTGCGCGCTCGTCGCGATCGGCGGAGCGCTCGGCACGGTGACCTTCCCGAACCCCATCCGCGGGGCCATGTCGCTGCTGTTCACGATCCTCGCGATCGCGGGCATGTACCTGCAGCTGCACGCGCCCTTCCTCGCGGCGGTCCAGCTGATCGTCTACGCGGGCGCGGTCGTCGTCCTCTTCCTCTTCGTGATCATGCTGATCGGCCCCGCGGCCAACCCGCCGCACGACGGGCGCGGCGTGCTCGCGCGCACGGTCGGCGGCATCGCGGCGAGCCTCTTCGTGCTGCAGACGGTGCTCGTCCTGTCGCACAAGGTCGTCGGCCGCGTGCCGATCGCGCAGGAGGGGTTCGGCTCGGTCGACGCGTTCGGTCAGCAGCTCTTCGGCGACTGGCTCGTCCCCTTCGAGGCCTCGAGCTTCCTGCTCATGGTCGCCATCATCGGCGCGGTCGCCGTCGCGCGCGGCAAGCAGCCCGATCCCCAGGCCGAGCAGTCCGAAGACGATGCCACGGGCCCCAAAGAGCTCGGCGCCCCGTCGTCCTCGTTGAAGGTCCAGAGCAAGAGCGGAGCGCACGCGTGAACGCCATCCCCATTCCCGCCTTCCTCGTCGTCGCCGCGATCCTCTTCGGGATCGGGGCGGTCGGCTTCTTGGTCCGGCGCAACGTGCTCGTCGCGCTCATGAGCATCGAGCTGATGCTCAACGCCGTGAACGTCACCTTCGTGGCGTTCAACCGCCTGCACGCCGACGCGCACGTCGGCCAGCTGTTCGCCTTCTTCAACATCGCGGTCGCCGCGGCCGAAGCCGCAGTCGGCCTCGCGATCGTCCTCTCGTTCTTCCGGCTCCGTCGCACGGTGCGCTCCGACGCCGGCGACCTGCTGAAGAACTGACGCTGTCGTCGAGCCAGCACGATGGAACACCACCTCCTCTTCCAACCCGACGACTGGACGCCGCTCGCGTGGATCCTCGGCGCGCCGCTGTTCGGCGCGTTCTTCAACGGGGTCTTCGGCAAGCGCCTCGGCAAGAACGCGGTGCGCACGATGGCCGTCGCCGTCATGGCGGTCTCGTTCGCGGCGGCGCTCTACACCTTCCTCCAGCTGCACGAGTTCCGTCACGGGCTCGAGGCGGCGATGGGGGCCGCCGCCAGCCACGGCGGCGTGAAGGAAGGCGCCGAGCTCACCGAGCCGACGCGCTTCACCTGGCTCGCGTGGAAGTGGCTCTCGATGCCCTCGGCCGACGGCGGCGGGCGACTCGGGATCGACGCGAAGTTCATGGTCGACGAGCTCTCGGGCGTGATGATGCTCGTCGTCACCGGCGTCGGCTTTCTCATCCACGTCTACTCGACCAGCTACATGGCGAAGGACCCGAGCTACCACCGGTTCTTCGCCTACCTGAACCTCTTCATCTTCGCGATGCTCGTCCTGATCCTCGGGGCGAACATGCCGCTCTTGTTCGTCGGCTGGGAGGGGGTCGGGCTCTGCTCGTACCTGCTGATCGGCTTCTGGTTCGACAAGGAGGCCAACGCCGCCGCGGGGCGCAAGGCGTTCATCGCCAACCGTATCGGCGACGTCGGCATGCTCGGCGGCATGTTCCTGCTCGCGTACTACGCGGGCGCGCTCGATTGGACCGGCATCACGCACGGCTCGCAGGGGCTCTTGCAGCCGATCACGCTCTATCAGGCGGCCGATCCGGCCAAGAGCATCACCGTCAGCGCCGCGACGCTCACGGGCCTCGCGCTGCTGCTCGGGTGCACCGGCAAGAGCGCGCAGATCCCCCTCTACGTCTGGCTCCCCGACGCGATGGCGGGCCCCACGCCGGTCTCCGCGCTCATCCACGCGGCGACCATGGTCACGAGCGGCCTCTACCTGATCGCTCGCCTCAACGTCGTCTTCACGTTCTCGCCGTTCGCGATGGCGGTCGTCGCCAGCGTCGGCGCGGCGACGGCGCTGTTCGCGGCGACGATCGGCCTCGTGCAGAACGACATCAAGAAGGTCCTCGCGTACTCCACCGTGAGTCAGCTCGGGTACATGTTCCTGGGCGTCGGCACGGGCGCCTTCGCGATGGGCTTCTTCCACGTCTTCACCCACGCGTTCTTCAAGGCGGCGCTCTTCCTCGGCTCGGGCTCGGTGATCCACGCGATGCACGCGCGGATCCACGACGACGTGAAGAGCCAGGACATGCGCCTGATGGGCGGCCTCAAGAAGTACATGCCCTGGACGTACTTCTCGATGGGCGCCGCCACGCTGGCGATCGCGGGCATGCCGCTCTTCTCGGGCTTCTTCTCGAAGGACGGCATTCTCTTCCACGCCTACGCCAACCGTGTCGTGCACCCGTTCAAGCACACGGCCGAGCACATCGTCGAGTTGTGCAAGACGAATCCGAAGATGCCGGCGTGCGGCGCGGCGGAGCAGCAACTCGCCGCGTACTGGGAGGCGCCGCGCTGGCTCGGGCCGACGCTGTTCACGGTCGGCGTGATCGCCGCGGCGCTCACCGCCTTCTACATGTTCCGCCTCATGTTCATGACGTTCTGGGGCGAGTTCAAGGGGTGGAAGGTCGATTCGGCGGCGCCGCTCGCGCTCGATCCGTTCGCCAACGAGGAGCCGCTGGTCGACGAGCCCGAGGCTCATGAGGCGCACGCCCACGGCGAGCAGGCGCACGACGAAGAGCATGGCCACGAGGAGCACGGTCATCACCACGAGGACCTCGCGACGCCCGCGGCGCCCCCCGCGGAGGCGCCGTGGACCATGGCGCTGCCCGTCGCCATCCTCGCGGTGTTCGCGGTGTTCGCCGGCTTCCTCTACGCGGAGCCGCTGCGCATCGAGCCGCTCGGTCACTGGCTCGACCCGGTGTTCCACCACGTCAACATGGTCAGCGTGCACCTCAAGGAAGGGGCCGAGCAGCTCGAGAAGCCGCTGATGGTGCCGGGCGTCCTCGCGTTCCTGATCGGCTCGGGCATCGCGTACCTCTGGTACGTGAAGGGCGAGGGGAAGACCCCGGCCGAGCTCGCCGCCGCGTGGCCGCGCCTGCACCGGGCGGCGCTCAACAAGTGGTACGTCGATGAGCTCTACGACGCGACCATCATCGAGGGGACCGACGCCCTCGCCGATGGCGCCGCGCTCATGGACACCTGGGTCGTCGACGGCATCTTGGCGAAGCTCACCTCGGCGATCGCCTCGGGCCTCGGCGCCGTGCTCCGCGCGTTCCAGAACGGCGTGGTGCACGTCTACGCCGCGGGCATCGCGATCGGCGCGCTCGGACTCTTCGTCTTCTTCGGTCGGCCTCACGCCGACGTGGCGACGACGAAGGCGGGCGAGCAGTTCACGATCGAGGCGACCCCCGGGCTCGGCTACGAGTACAAGTGGGACCTCGGCGACGGCAAGGCCGACCAGCAGTACACGACGGGCGAGGCGGCGCTGAAGCGCTCGATCACCGTGAAGCAAGACGAGACCAAGAAGGTCAAGCTCACCGTGAAGAACGCTTTCGGCCGCGAGGTCGTCCGCGAGGTCCAGATCCGCAATCCGAAGCCGGCGCCCACGTCGTCGGCGCTCGGGCTCCCCGGCGCGCCCGGCGGCCAGTAGAGGCGAGCGATGAACCCCGCGTTGCTGATGTTCCAAAAGCTGTGGCCCGCGCTCGCCGCGGGAACGGTCGGCGCCTTCGTGCCGCGCCGCTCCTCGCGCGTGGAGCGCCTCGGCATCGCCCTGGCGGCCGCCGCGTGCGTGCTGTTCGTGACGCTGCTGTGGCCCGACACGGTGGTCGAGGCGGTGAAGGTCCCGAACGCGGAGCGCTTCCCGCACCTGCTGTCGTGGCTGGTGTTCATCCCGCTCGTCGGCGCGGGGCTGATGCTCTTCGCGCCGCGCCAGGCCGCCAGGACCGTGCAGTGGCTGGCGTTGGGCATCATGGGGGTGGAGCTCCTCGCGACGCTCGTGCTCTTCCGGCTCACGCCGGTCGAGGGGAAGTACTGGCTCGAGGAGTCGTCCCCCTGGATCACGACCTTCGGCATCCGCTACCACCTCGCGCTCGACGGCTTCAGCTACTGGCTGATCGTCCTCTCGAGCGTGCTGACGCCGATCGCGACCTACGTCTCGTTCGGCTCGGTCAAGACGCGGCAGAAGGACTTCGCGATCGCGTTCCTCGTGCTCCAAGGGGCGATGGTCGGCTCGCTGCTCGCGATCGATCTCTTCCTCTTCTACGTGATGTGGGAGCTGATGCTCGTGCCGATGTACCTCCTCATCGGCGTCTTCGGCTCCGCTGATCGCGTTCGAGCGGCGATCAAGTTCTTCCTCTACACGATGGCGGGCAGCCTCATGATGCTCGTCGCCATCCTGTACGTGGTGCTCAAGTACCGCGCGCTGACGGGCGAGCTGAGCTGGGATCTGCCCGACCTCGAGCGCCTCAACTTCCCGCTCGTCACGCAGCGGTGGCTGTTCTGGGGCTTCGCGATCGCGTTCCTGATCAAGGTGCCGATGTTCCCGGTGCACACGTGGCTGCCGGACGCGCACACCAACGCGCCGACGGGCGGCTCGATCATCCTCGCGGCCGTGATGCTGAAGCTCGGCGCCTATGGCTACATCCGCTTCGCCATGGGGCTCTTCCCGCACGCGGCGCACGTCTACGGCGCGACGCTCGCGGGCATCGCGGTGGTCGGCGGCGTCCTCTACGGCGCGCTTTGCGCGCTCAAGCAGAGCGACTTCAAGCGCCTCATCGCGTACTCGTCGGTCGCGCACCTCGGCTACGTCATGTTGGGCATCTTCGCGAGAAACCCCGCCTCGATGGAGGGCGCGGTGCTGCAGATGGTCAACCACGGCGTGTCGACCGGCGCGCTCTTCCTCCTGGTCGGCGTGATCTACGACCGGCGCCACACGCGCGACCTCGCCGAGTTCGGCGGCCTCGCCAAGGTGATGCCGTGGTACGCGGCCGTGTTCCTCGTCGTCACCTTCTCGTCGATAGGCTTGCCCGGCACCAACGGGTTCGTCGGCGAGTGGTTGATCATGAGCGGCGCGTTCCTCTCGAAGGGGACGCTCGGTCAGTGGGGGCGCTCGCAGGCGATGGGCGCCGCGCTCGGCGTCATCTTGGGCGCGGTGTACATGCTGACCGTCGTGCAGAAGGTCTTCTTCGGGCCGCTCGACAACCCGAAGAACCGCCGGCTGCCCGACCTGACCCGTCGCGAGGGGATCGCGCTCGCGCCGCTGGTCGTCCTGATCTTCGTGATCGGGCTCTTCCCGCGCATCTTCACGGAGCCGATGCACATCACGATCGAGCCGTGGGTCCGTGACTTCAACGCGCGCGTCGAGGTGCCGCCCGTCGAGCAGCCGACGGTCTCGCCGAAGCCCGCTTCGCCCGCCCCGGCGCTCGGGGGAGAGTAATCCGATGTCGCTCTGGTTCGCGCTCTCTCCGCTGCTGATCCTCTCGGCGGGTGGCCTGCTGCTGATGCTGGCCGACGCCTTCTCGGAGAAGCACACCGACCTCGCGATGGGGTCGTTCCTGACCTTCACGTCGGCGGGGATCTTCGCCGTCGCGCTCTGGATCATGGGCGGCGTACCGGCCGAGGTGGCCAAGCAGGTCGCCCCCTGGATCATCCTCGACAAGTTCACGCTCTTCTTCACCGCGACGGTCTGTCTCGGTGGGGCGCTCTCGTCGCTGCTCGCAGGCGGCTACATGCCCGAGCACGGGCTCGACAAGGGCGAGTTCTACGCGCTGATGATCCTCTCGGC
>JAJXTK010000265.1 GCA_021783935.1 Myxococcales bacterium
CGCCGCGCGTGCAGCGTCGAGGCGAGCGCGCGCGCGCTCGGCGCGCCGACCGCGCGCAGGGCCCTCGTCAGCGACGTCGTCGTCGCCTCGCCGAACACGCGCGCTTCGAGCAACGCCCACCGGTCGTCGGCCAGGTCGCCGTCTTCACCGGCGGCCCACGCCACGAGGCCCTTGTCGATCTGCTTGCAGAGGTCGGTCCCGAGGTCGAGGCCGCGCGCCTCGGCCGCGCCGTCGTGCGCGCACGCGAGCGCGAGCGCGATTGCGGCGTCGCCATAGCGGGCCGTCGGATCGACCCCGCCCGCCGGCTTCTGCTTCAGGTTCGTGGCGATGCGCCCCCAAAGCTCGCGCGTGACCGCCGCGCGGTCGGCGTCGTGAAGCGCGCGGAGCGCGTCGAACAGGCGCGTGAGCCCGATCGGCTGCGTCTGGCTCGGCGGCGCGGCGACGAGCACCGTCGCGGCGTCGACCCGCACCGACAGGTTGGCGTCGGCGTCCTCCACGATCGCCGCGAGCCGCGCCTCGCCCGCCGGCGTGCCCGCGAGCTTCTCGAGCTCGGCGAGCTTCGGCCGGCACGACGCGACGCCGAGCAGGAGCAGCACGATCGCCAGCGACCTCGCGCGCATCATCACCTCACCACCCCTTCGCAGTCGTCCATCGTTCGCGATCCCGGTCTCTGGGGGCGCCGACAGGCGTCGCCCCGCGCGACCTTGCCCTACTCGTGCCTCAAGGCGTCGATCGGATTGAGCTTGGAGGCCTTGCGCGCCGGCAGGAAGCCGAACGCTACGCCGACGGTGGCCGAGAAGGCGAAGGCGATGACGATGATGTCGGGGAGCACCCGGAAGGGCATGTGCATCATGCGCGTCGCCACGAACGAGATCGTGAGGCCGAAGGCGATCCCGAGCATGCCGCCGAGCGTCGAGAGGGTGACCGCCTCGACGAGGAACTGGAGCAGCACCTCCGCGCCGCGCGCGCCGATCGCGAGGCGCACGCCGATCTCGCGCGTGCGCTCGGTGACCGACACCAGCATGATGTTCATGATCCCGATGCCGCCGACCAGCAGGCTCACCGCCGCGATGCCGCCGAGCAGCGCGGTGAGCGCGCCGGTGACGGTGCCGAGCGTGTCGCTGATCTCCTTCATGTCCTGCACGCGGAAGTCGGGCACCTGACCCAGCGCGATGCGCCGGCGCTCGCGCATCAGCGCCTCGATCTGCTGCTTGGCCTTCGTCGTCATGCCGTCGCTGATCGCGCTCACGAACAGCATGCCGACGTCGTAGTTGCCCGCGATGCGCCGCTGGAACGCGGCGAGCGGCATCACGAGGAAGTCGTCCTGATCTTGTCCGAAGGTCGACTGCCCCTTCGGCGCCATGACGCCGATGACGCTGCACGAGACGGCGCCGACGCGGATCGCGGCGCCGAGCGGATCGCCCTGCCCGAACAGCTCCTTGCGCACCGTCGCGCCGAGCACGCACACCGGCTGACCGCCGAGCAGCTGCGCGTCCGAGAAGCTCTGTCCGAGCTCGATCGCGAAGCGGCGCACGGCGAAGAACTCGTTGGTGCTGCCGGTGACGCTCGTGTTCCAGTTCTTGTTGCCGTAGACGACCAGCGCCGAGCGGCTCGCCGTCGGGGCGACCTTGTCGACCGACGAGACCTCGCGCTCGATGGCCTTCGCGTCCTCGATCTTGAGCGGCGGCGCCGTGGTGCTCGCGGGGCCGCGGCGCTCGGCGCCGGGCATCACGATGAGCAGGTTGGTGCCCATGTTGGCGATCTCGTTCGTGATCTTCGCCGTCGCGCCGCGGCCGAGGGTGACCATCGCGATCACCGAGCCGACGCCGATGACGATGCCGAGCGTGGTGAGCATCGAGCGCATCGTGTTGCGCCGGATCTCGCGCAGCGCCATCAGCAGCGTCGCCCAGATCATGGCCCGACCGCCTCGTCCGACTCGACGCTGCCGTCGCGGAAGTGGACCATCCGCGTCGCGTACTCGGCCATGTCGGGCTCGTGCGTGACCATCACGATGGTGATGCCGCGCCGCCGGTTGAGGTCGACGAGCAGCCGCATGATCTCGACCTTGCGCGCGGAGTCGAGGTTGCCGGTCGGCTCGTCGGCGAGGAGCATCTGCGGGTCGGTCACGATCGCGCGCGCGATCGCCACGCGCTGCTGCTGGCCCCCCGAGAGCTCGGCCGGCGTGTGCGTCGCGCGCGAGGCGAGGCCGACCTCTTCGAGCGCCTTCATCGCGCGCCGCCGCCGCTCGGCGTGGCCGACCCGCCGGTAGATCAGCGGCAGCTCCACGTTCTCGACGGCGGTGGTGCGTGCGAGCAGGTTGAACCCCTGGAAGACGAAGCCGAGGTAGTTGCGGCGCAAGAGCGCGAGCTGATCGAGGGTGAGCTTGCCGACGTCGACCCCGCGAAACAGGTACTGGCCGCGCGTCGGCTGATCGAGGCAGCCGAGCACGTTGAGGCAGGTCGACTTGCCCGAGCCGCTCGCCCCCATCACGGCGACGAACTCGCCGTCGTCGATGCGCAGGCTCGCGCCGGCGAGCGCGTGGACCTCCGCGTCGCCGCGGCCGTAGGACTTCCAGACGCCTCGGAGCTCGATCAGCGGCGCGACCTCGGGCCGCGCGGCCGCCGTCACGGCTGCTCCTTCACGTCGGTGAGCACCGCGGTGCCCGCCGCGACGTCGCCCGACACGATCTCGGTGACGATGCCGTCGGTCGCGCCCGTCTTGACCTCGATCGGCGTCGGCGTATTGCCGCGCAGCACGTAGACCTTCGGCTTCTTGTCGGCCTCGGTGATCGTCTTCTGCTCGGGGGGCGGCCCCGCTCCGGGCGCGGTCGGCGGCACGAACCTCAGCGCCGCGTTGGGCACGACCAGCACGTTCTTCTTCGTCTCGGCGACGATCGTCGCGGTGCAGGTCATGCCGGGGCGCAGGAGCCGCTCGGAGTTGTCGACCGAGAGCACCGCCTGGTAGGTCACGACGTTCGACGAGGTCTTCGGATCGTTGCCGAGCGAGACCACCTTCGAGACGAACTTGCGCTCCGGGTAGGCCTCGACGGTGAACCACGCCTCGGCGCCCCCCTTCACGTGCGCGACGTCGGCCTCGTCGACGTCGGCCTTGAGGCGCATCTGCGTGAGGTCCTGCGCGAGCCGGAAGAGCACCGGCGTCTGGAAGCCGGCGGTCACCGTCTGCCCGAGCGAGACCTGGCGCGAGAGCACCAGCCCGTCGATCGGCGAGTAGATCGTCGACTTGTCGAGGCGCGACTGGGCGTACTTGAGCTGCCCGCGCGCGAGCGACGTGCTCGCGATGGCGGCGGCGATGTTGGCCTTCGCGCGCAGCTGGTTGGCGGTGTTGGTGTCGACGTCGGCCTGGTTGGCGAGCCCCTGGGCGCGCAGCGTGGTGATGCGCGCGAGGTTGATGTCGGCCTCGGCCAGCGTGGCCTTGGCCTGGAGGATCGACGCCTCGGCCGCGCCGACCTGCGCGGCGGCTTGGTCGACCGACGCCTGGTAGGGCTCGGGGTCGATGATCGCGAGGACCATCCCCTTCTTCACCGGATCGTTGTCGTCGACGGTGAGCTTGAGCACGCGCCCGGTGACCTCGGCGCCGACGTCGACCGTGGTGACGGCCTCGAGCGTCCCGGTCGCCGTGACGGTGACCTGCACGTCGGCGCGCTTGGCGGCCTCGGACACGAAGGTGGGCCCGCGATTGGCTACAGCCGCGCGCCAGCGCTTGACGCCGACCCCGGCGCCCGCGATCGCGAGCGCGATCGTCGACCACACGACGACGCGTCGAACCACCGACACCTTGCCGGCGCCGAGGGCCCGCTGGACGTCCTCCGTCGTGGCCTTGGTCGCGCTCGCCGCCGTCATGTCGGGCCGAAGTATGCACACGCCGGGCGCGCCGCGCTCGCCCGCCGAGAGGCATGGCGGCGGCTCGCGAAACGTCGTTCCCGCGCGCGCGGTCGGCTACGGTCGCCGGAATGACCGACGAGACCCGACCGTTCCGAGTCCTAGGCGTCCAGCAGATCGCCCTCGGCGCGCTCGATCGCGGCGCGCTGCGCGGCTTCTGGGTCGAGCTGCTGGGGTTGCGCCCGCACGGCACCTACCGGAGCGAGAAGGAGAACGTCGACGAGGAGATCGCCCTCGTCGGCAGCGGTCCGCTCGCGGTCGAGGTCGACCTCATGCAGCCCCTCGACGCGACGAAGTCCCCGCGCGTCCACGAGCCGGCGCTCAACCACGTCGGCCTCTGGATCGACGACCTCGGCGCGGCGGTCGCGTGGCTCGAGGCGCGCGGCGTGCGCTTCACGCCGGGCGGCATCCGTCGCGGCGCGGCGGGCTACGACGTCTGCTTCGTCCACCCGAAGGGGAGCGCGGACAAGCCGCGCGGCGCCGAGGGGATCCTGCTCGAGCTGGTGCAGGCGCCGCCCGAGGTGATCGCGGCGTTCGAGGCGATCGCCAAGGGGTAGGTGGGGGGGCGCGGTGGCAGCGACCCCCTTGCTCCTCGCGGCGGGCCGCCCTGGGCCGCCGTGGCCGCGTCGTCGTCGGGGTGGACCAGCAGCGTCCTCGCCGCGCCTCGCAGACCACGCCCATGCCGTGCTCGCCGCGTCGACGGCGAGCACGAGATCACGGGGGCGAGTCCAAGTTCCGATTCGTCGCGATGCCCGACGGTCCGACCACCTCACGATTGAGGTCGGTGCATCCCGATGGCAATTGTCGAACGGCGCAAAGGTGCCGCCGTCGCAGCGCTCACCTACAGAAGGTGGAGCTCAGGCACTGGGGGCCGCAGCAGGCCGGGTAGTCGCCGATCATGCTCGGAAGGTCGATCGGGCAGAAGTTCTTCCCCACCGGCAAGCCGCAGCCGTAGCCCGGATTCACGTAACAGGCGACGTTGCACGGGAGCTCGCAAGTCCCGCCCTGGCAGGTGAAGGCGCTGTCGCACTTCGAACCGCTGCAGCACGTCTGGCCCTGGCCGCCGCAGCGTGACACGGGCGGGGTCTCGCACGCGCCCCCTTGGCAAGAGAGCCCTGAGTTGCAGGAGCTTCCATTGCAGCACGACTGCCCATTGCCACCGCACGACGGGTGGACCGGCGTGGGAAGGTTGCAGGTGAGGATCGTGGCATCGACGTGGACGTTGGTGGTGTGCACCTCGTTCGCCGCGTTCGCTCCCCACCAGACAGTCGAGGTCACGGTCTCCGTGCTCCCGGGCGTGGGGTCGCAGGAGACGTACCCGAAGCCGGGGAAGTTCGTCGACGCGCCCGGAGCCAAAGTGCCCGTGCACGGCGGCAGGGGGCCCGACCAGCCTGGCGTTAGGCAGGAGATGCCTTGCCCGCCAGTGTAGTACGCCGTCGCGTCCCCGATGTTCGTGAGCGTGACTTGGTAGGTGCTCGTCAAGCCCCCCGTGCATTCGGGCTCTACGTTGCCCGGACAGGCGTCGATCGGCCCATGTGGAAACGACACGGTCGCGGTGATCAGGGGGTTGGGGCCGACGACCGTGACGTTGGCCGTCACGGGGATCTGCTCGGTCCAGCCGGAGCCAGAGACGACGAGCTGGGTGTCGTAGTTGAACGTGTCGAGGATCCCCGGGTCGAGGCTGACGGTGACGCCGACCACCTCGCCTTCATCCACGTTGGCGAGCGTTCCAGCCCCACCGATCGCGCTGTCGAAGCAGTCGGGCACGGGACTGCCGACCTTGCACCCGCCGAGGAGCCACCACGCCTGCATCTTCGTGATGTGGAGGACACCGCCATACGACTGAGCGATGCTGGCAGTGAAATTGTCGAGATGATCGATCGGGAACCAGACCGTCAACTCGTAATGACCCCCCTGTTTGAGCTCGCCGAACGTGATGGTGCTCGGGGAGTGCGACGGGCCGGAGTAAGCGGGCATCGGCGGGATCGGCCGGACGTGCGGCGGCGCGATGTTCAGCGCGCTCGGGTCCGAGCCGGAGGATCTCGTCGCCTCCGAATCGCCTGGCGCCGACGAGCACGCGAGCGTCGATAGACAAAGGACGAAAGGGCCGAGAAGCCAAGGGAAGTGCGATGTGGACACGGGCAGAACCTCGCTGTGTGCGGTTGAACAGAAAGACGACGTCGTGCATGTCAATCCCGAGAATGGCTATGGACCAGCACGCGGCGCATTACTGCCCTGTGTGCCGAGCGTCAGTCAATGCCAATACGATAAGTTTCCTCTCAAGAATCTCGTCTAATCGAACAATTCCAATAGATGCTCGTGTTCGCCATGAAGAACGGCGCGCAAGCAACTTTACGTCAACTCCATGAGTAGAAGTCTCACGGGCAGCCGCTTTTCGCTGTTTGCCAGTAGAATTCGAGCCGTGGCTGAGGAATCCAATAGGTTTCTTCTCGACCGCACATCATGCTTCCACGCATGCGGCGCGCTGCCGCCACGCTCTGGGTAGCGGCGGCGATGCAGCGGCCGACGCAGGCCGCGCGGCCGACGCGAGAAGCCGCGTGCCCCGAGCTCGCCATCGCGAGGGAGCGGATCTGGAAGCACGCGATCGAGCCGGTCGGTCGCGCTCGGAGAGTGGCGGGGCACCACGCCGGCGGCGAGCGCGACATCTCGGCGAGGGTGCTCGCGGTGGACCACGGCGGGTGGCGCTCTTGGCTGCCCAAGTGCGCCGCCGTGCTCGCAATGTCCACGCGATCGAATCGCACCGTCGGAGGCGGGCCGAACGCGCGACCGGGCGCGCGCCTCGAGGCGCCGCTCGCCGCGCCGACGCCATGAACGCCGAAGGCGCGGCGCGCCCCGTTCGGGAGCGCAGCCGCGCCTTCGCGCGTTCGAGGGCTAGGGCCGTCAGACCCGCTCGGCGATGAGCGCGAGCGCCTCGCCGCCGCCGATGCACAGCGTCGAGAGGCCGCGCTTGAGGCCGCGGTGCTGCATCGCGTGGAGCATCGTCGTGACGATGCGCGCGCCGCTGCAGCCGATCGGGTGGCCGAGCGAGATCGCGCCGCCGTTGACGTTCACCTTCGCGTGATCGAGCTCGAGGTCCTTCATGGCCGCCATCGCGACGACCGCGAAGGCCTCGTTGATCTCGAAGAGGTCGAGGTCCTTGATCGCGACCCCCGTCTGGGCGACCACGCTCTTCATCGCGGCGATCGGCGCGGTGGTGAACCACTCGGGGGCCTGCGCGGCGCCGCCCCAGCCGACGATGCGCGCCATCGGGGTGAGGCCGTGCTTCTTCACCGCGGCCTCGCTCGCGAGCACCAGCGCCGAGGCGCCGTCGTTGATCGACGAGGCGTTCGCCGCGGTGATCGTGCCGTCCTTCTGGAAGGCCGGCTTGAGCGCGGCGACCTTGGCAGGATCGCCCCCCTTGCCCGGCCCCTCGTCGGTCGACACCATCAGCGGATCGCCCTTGCGCTGCGGCACCGCGACCGCGGCGATCTCGTTCGCGAAGGCGCCGTTCTTGATCGCGGCCTGCGCGCGCTTGAACGACTCGACGGAGAAGGCGTCCTGCGCCTCGCGCGTGAACTTGTACTCGCGCGCGCACAGCTCGCCGGCGTTGCCCATGTGGAAGTCCTTGTAGGGGTCCCACAGCCCGTCGAAGATCATGCCGTCGACGAGCGTGCCGTTGCCCATGCGGTAGCCGGCGCGGGCCTTTTGCAGGTAGTAGGGCACGTTCGTCATCGACTCCATGCCGCCCGAGACGACGACGTCGGCGTCGCCGAGCGCGATGGCGCGCGCCCCCTCGATGATCGCCTCCATGCCGGAGCCGCACACCTTGCCGACGGTGACGCACGGAACGTTGTTCGGGATGCCAGCGTAGAGCGCCGCCTGGCGCGCCGGGGCCTGGCCGATGCCGGCGCTGAGCACGTTGCCCATGAACACGTGCTGCACCGCCTCGACCGGCACCTTCGCGGACTCGAGCGCGGCCTTGATCGCGACGGCGCCGAGGCGCGGCGCGGGGACGTCCGCGAACACACCCTGGAAGGCGCCGATCGGGGTGCGACGGGCGGCGACGAGATAAACGGGGGTCGAGAGCTTGGCCATGGCGCGATCTCCTCGAAGAGCAGGCGGGTTGGTGGCGCGCTGCTCGCGGCGATGCTCCTACTCATTCCGTGCCCCCGCGCGAAGGGGGCGCCCCGCGGTACACCCGGAGGGCAACCGGAACGCCGCGCTGCGGTACCATGAAGTCCGCTATGATCCCCGGCTCCGGAGAGGTGCGATGAGAATCACGAACAGCGGTTGGGTGGCGCTCTTGATCGGCTCGACGCTCGGCGTCCTCGGCTGCGGCGGCCTCGGCACGGTGCGCTACGAGGGGGACGAGGCAAGGCGCGCCGGGCTCGTGCGCGCCGAGGTGTCGCTCTTCCAGGTCGACTGCACCGACGGCGGCGAGCTGGTCTGCACCTACCAAGGGCAGCCGCTTCCCTGGCGCGTCGTCGGCCTCTTCCG
>JAJXTK010000266.1 GCA_021783935.1 Myxococcales bacterium
AGGGCGCGCGCCCGCACCGGCGGACCGCTGAGCCCGCCGGCGCCGATCGCGGCGAGGCGCGCGGGGTCGGTCCTCAGCCCGTCGCGGCGCACCGTGGTGTTGGTGGCGACCACGCCGTCGAGCCCCGTCTCCTCGACCACGGCGAGCAGCGCCTCGAGCTCGGCGTCCGAGAGGTCCGGGGCGACCTTCACGAGCAGCGGCACCTTGGTCGCACCCGCCGCGTTGTCGCGGGCGAGCGCCGACAAGAGCGCGCGCGCGAGCTCGGCCCCCTGGATGGCCCGCAGATCCTTGGTGTTCGGCGAGGAGACGTTGACGACGACGAAGCTCGCGACGCGGCGCGCGGCGCGGAAGCTCTCGAGGTAGTCGGCGATCACCCCCTCGATCGGATCGACCGGCACCACGCGCGACTTGCCGATCGACACGCCGACCGGCACGCCGACCCCCTGCGCGCCGCCGCGACGCGCGATGCGCGAGACGACCCGCGCGGCCCCCTCGTTCGGGAAGCCGAGGCGGTTGATGAGCGCGCGATCGGCCGGCAAGCGGAAGAGGTTCGGCGGGGGGTTCGGCGCCTGCGCGATCGCGGTCACGGTGCCGAGCTCGACGTGCCCGAAGCCGAGCGCCGCGAGCGCGCGCGGCCGGTGTGCGTCCTTGTCGAAGCCGCCGGCGACGCCGAGCGGCGAGGGGAAATCGAGCCCCATCACGCGCACGCGAAGGCGCGGATCGTCCACGCTGTGCAGCGCGCGGACCATCGCGCGCAGCGGGGCGAGGTGCTCGACCGGCCCGAGCCCGAGGACGGCGAGCTCGTGCGCGAGGTGCGGCGGGAGCTGGAAGAGCAGCGGGCGCAGGAGCGCGTACATCGCGCCGCGGTGGCTAGCACGGTGCGACGAGGCCGACGACGCGCGCGCCGACGGTGACCGACCCGTCGCTCGCGCCGCCGGGGCGCTCGACCTTCTACGTGCTCACGCCGGTGCCGCACCTCGGGCACGCCAAGATCGACTGGGCGCGCGAGGCGCCGGCTTACGCCGAGAAGATCCTCGCCTCGCTCGAGGCGCACCTGCCCGACCTGCGCCGCCACGTCACCGTGAAGCGCTGGCTCACGCCGGAGGGGTTGCGCGACGAGCTCGCCGCCTTCCACGGCTCGGCCTTCAGCGTCTCGCCGAAGCTCACGCAGAGCGCGTGGCTGCGCCCGCACAACCGCGATCCGCAGATCCCGGGGCTCTACATCGTCGGCGCGGGCACCCATCCGGGCGCCGGCGTGCCCGGCGTGGTGAACTCCGCCAAGGCGACGGCGAGCCTCATCCTGCGCGACTTCGGCGCGGAGCGCGCGGCGTGGGCGACGCCGTGGTCGCGGTGCCGCCCCTCGCCTCGACGCTCGCCCGGCGGGTGCTCGCGGCGAAGTCGAAGAGCTTCGCGCTCGCCGCGCGCCTGTTGCCGCCCGAGAGCCGCGACGACGTCGCGGTGCTGTACGCGTGGTGCCGCTACGCCGACGACGCGATCGACCTCACGGCGCGCTCGGCGCGCGCGGCGGCCCTCGCACGCCTGCGGCGCGAGCTCGATCGGCTCTGCGCGGGCGAGCTCGTGGGCGAGGCGGTGATCGACGCCTTCGGCGAGCTCGCCCGCCGCAAGGCCATCCCGCGCGCGTATCCAGAGGCGCTGCTCGACGGCTTCGCGATGGACGTGGCCTCGACGCGCCACGAGACCCTCGAGGAGCTCTTGCTCTACTGCTTCCGCGTCGCCGGCGTGGTCGGGGCGATGATGTGTCACGTCATCGGCCTGTCGGACGCCTCGGCGCTGCGTCCCGCGGTGCACCTGGGCGTCGCGATGCAGCTCACCAACGTCTGCCGCGACGTCGCCGAGGACGCGGCCGATGGGCGCGTCTACCTGCCCTCGACGCTGCTGCGCGTCGATCCGGCCGCGTTGATCGCCCGCCCCGCCGATCACGTCGAGCCGGTCGCCTCGACGGTGGCGCTGCTGCTCTCGCTCGCCGAGCTCTACTACCGCTCTGCCGATCGCGGCAGGCGCGCGCTGCCCCTGCGCGCCGCGTTCGCGGTGCGCACCGCGCGCATGGTCTACGCCACCATCGGCGATCGGCTCGCGCGCGCCTCGTTCGATCCGCTGCGCGGACGCGCGTTCGTGCCGCTGCTCGTCAAGCTGTGGCTCGTGCTGCGCGCGCTCCTCGCGCCGGCGACGGAGCTGCCGGCCCGCGCCCGGCGTCGCCTCTCGGCGCAGCCCCTCGGCCTCGTGAGGTACCCCGATGACGTCCTTCGCTGACACAGGCGGGCGCCGCGCCCCCTTCGAAGATGAGCGCGCGCCGCGCGCCGGCTCGGTCCCGAATCACCAGCGCGAGCCCTCCGCCGCTGCGCCGGTGCGCGGCGCGATCGGCACCTACTTCGGTCGCGTACGCGAGTTCCGCCGCGACGACTGGCCCGTGTACCTGGGGTGGGTGGGGCTGATGCTCGGGCTCACCGGCTCGACCGGGGGCTTCTTGCTGCTCGGCCACGCGCGCGGGGCGCGCTTCCCCGCCGAGGCGTGGATGTTGCCGATCGGCGCCGCGATCTTCACGCTGGCCATCGCCGTCGACACCATCGGCCACCGCACCGTGTACAAGGAGGTCATCGCGCGCGCCGAGGGGCTCGTGCATGGCCTGACGATCTTCTGCGGGATCGGCTCGAGCGTGCTGCTGTGCGCCGCCTACGAGGCGCGCGACACCTTCTGGATTCCGGCGATGGTGCTGACGGTGATGTCCTTCGTCTACAGCCTCGTCGACGAGGCGTTCCACTGGCACCGCTACTCGACGCGCGCCTCCGATCCGGTCGAGATGTGGAGCCACCTCTTCATCTTCGTCGGCCACGGGACCATGATGTTGGGCTGGTGGCGTTGGTTCTTCCTGGGCTACCCCGGGGTCGACGCGACGCCGAAGGCGCTGTTGCACGCATGAGCGACGCGAGGCGATCGAGGCGAGGCAACGCGGCGACGTCGGTCGGCGCGGCGCAGCCGACGCCCGAGGACGAGGCGCGCGGGCTGTTGCGCATCCGCAGCGTCGCAAGGGCCACGGGGCTGTCGGCAGACACGCTGCGGGTGTGGGAGCGGCGCTACGGCGCGCTCGCCTCCCACCGCTCGGCCGGGGGCTACCGACTCTACTCGGACGCGGACCTGCGGCGCATCCGGCTGCTGCGCGCCCTCATCGCCAAGGGGCACGCGATCGGAGAGATCGCGACGCTCCCGATCGACGAGCTCGAGCGACGCGCGGGGCGGGACGCCGAGGCGCCGACCAAGGCGACGTCGGACGCGCTGGAGGCGACGCGCGCGCGCTTCCTCGCGGCGATCGACGCGCTCGACACCCCCGCCGCCGAGCGCGCGATCGCCGAGAGCCGCCTGGTGCTGCCGCCGCTCGCTTGGGTGCGCGGCGTGGTGCTGCCGTTGCTCCGCGAGATCGGCGATCGCTGGGCGTCGGGCGCCTTGACGGTCGCCCACGAGCACGCGGCGAGCGCGGTCGTCCGGGGCCACCTCGGCGACGTGCTGCGCACCCTCGAGGCGCCGCTGGGCGCGCCGCTCGCGATCGCGGCGACCCCGGAGGGGGAGCAACACGAGTTCGGCGCGCTCGTCGCGGGCATCGTGGCCGGCCTGCATGGCTTTCGGGTGATCTACTTGGGGGCGAGCGTACCGGCGGCCGACCTCGCGCGCGCGGCGATCGATGGCGGCGCGTGCGTGGTGCTCGTCTCGCTGGTGGCGATCGACGCAAAGGCGGCCGCTCGCGAGCTCGGCGCGATCCGCCGCGCCGTGCCGCGATCGATCGCGCTGTTCGCGGGAGGCCCGCACCTGCCGACGCGCAGCCCGCCAGGGGTCACGCCGATCTCGGACCTCGACTACGAGCTCACGCGCGCGCTCGCGACGATGCACGCCGGGGGGACGAGCGGCGGCGAACGCGCCTCGGGCGCGCGGCACGACTGAGGCGCCGCCGGAGCGCCGCGTCGAGGACGCCTCGGAAGAGCGCGCGAGGCCCCTGCTATGCTCGGCGCCCGCACCAACGACCGGAGGTCTCATGCGCGCCTGGCTCGCTCTCATGTTCGTCGCCGTCACCCTCGGGGGGTGCGACCGCAAGGCCGCGCGCAGCGAGGCGCCCGCCGCGACGACGAGGTCCTCGGCGGCCAAGAGGCCCGCGCGCCCCTCGGCGCCCGCGCGCCCGCAGGAGCGGCTCACGGCCAGCGTCGACGGCAAAGCGAGGACGTTCCAGAGCGCCTTCGCCTGGATGACCGCCGACGGCACGATGCGCGTGAGCCTCTCGACCGCGCCCCGGAGCTGCGCGGAGGTGACCTCGTCGATGATCGAGGCGCTGCCCGACGAGGCGCTCGTAGAGCTGTTCTTGGGCAAGCACCTCGCCCCCGACGGCCGCTTCGAGGGGGTCGTCACGCAGACCTACTTCGACGGCAGCACGATCGCCGGCAACGTCGCGAAGGCCGAGGTCCACGGCGATGCGTCCGTCGGCAAGAGCACGACCGTGAAGGTCGAGCTCGCGCTCGAAGGACTCGCGCTCGGCGACAGTCCCAAGCGCAAGGTGAAGCTCGACGGCACGATCGACGCGCTCGGCTGCCCCGCGCCCAAGGGCGCCGCCAAGAGGGAGCCGCCGCAGCCGCCGGCGCAGGGCGCGACGCTCGAGATCGCGGGGCAGAAGCTGCCGATCGTCGGGGTCGCCCTGGAGCAGAAGCCCGATGGTCGCGACCTGGTGCTCTCGAGCGGCGGCGTTTCGTGCGACGGGTTCGCGCACGCGACCAACGCCGCGCTCGTCGTCACGCTCCACTACCGCGCCAAGGGGGACTCGGCCTGGCAGGAGGACGTCGGCGGCGACTGGATCGGCAACCAGCAGTCCGACCAGAGCTTCGCCGACGGCAAGCTCGTCGCGGCGCCGAGCAGGGCGCCCGAGGGGGCCGAGACGATCGAGCTCGCGCTCTCGGGCAAGGCGAAGATCATGGACTACCCGGTCGCGCTCTCGGGCAAGGTGACGGCGCGCGTCTGCGGCAAGTGATCGCGACGCGCGATCTCGACGACGCCCACGACGATCGCGACCTTCGGGGCCGCGCGCCGGGACGGTCGCGCAGGCCCACGGCTAGCCGACCAGATCGGAGAGCGCTGCTTCGAGCCTCGGAAATCGAAACACGTAGCCGGTGCGCGTCGCCACCTCGGGCATGGCGCGCTGCGAGGCGAGCACGACCTCCGACATCTCGCCGAGCGCGAGCCTCATTGCGAACGCCGGCGCGGGGACCAGCGCCGGCCGATGCACGGCCTTGCCGAGCGCGCGGGTGAGCTCGGCGTTGGTGACCGGCGCCGGCGAGACCGCGTTGATCGCCCCGCGCACCTCGGCGACGCGCGCCGCGTGCAGGAAGATGCCGACCACGTCGTCGACGTGGATCCAGGGCATCCACTGACGCCCGCTTCCGAGCCTGCCGCCCACGCCGGCGCGGAACACCGGGAGCATGCGCGCGAGCGCGCCGCCGTCGCGCGCGAGCACGATGCCGATGCGCACGCTGGCGACGCGCGCACCGATGGCCTCTACGCCGCGCGCCTCGGCCTCCCACGCGTCGCAGACGCCCGCGAGAAAATCGTCGCCGTGGCGGCTCTCCTCGCTGAGCGGCTCGTCGCCGCGATCGCCGTAGATGCCGACCGCCGACGCGCACACGAGCACGCGCGAAGGGCGAGCGCTCGCCGCCAGGGCCGCTGCGAGCGAGCGCGTCGAGAGCACGCGGCTGTCGCGGATGCGCGCCTTGCGCTCCTCGGTCCAGCGCCCGTCGGCGACCGGCTCGCCCGCGAGGTGGAAGATCCAATCGACCTCGTCGAGCGCGCCCGCCGGCAGCCGCACGCCGTCCCACGCGAGCGCGCGCGCGCCCGGCAGCTGCGCGCGCAGCGGCGCGACGTCTCGCCCCACCGCGACGACCTCGAGCCCGTCGGCGACGAGGCGACGAGCGAGGCGCTTGCCGATCAACCCTGACGCTCCGGTGACGAGCGCGCGCATGTCCATCCCTCTCCGAGCGCGCGGCGCACCGACGGCGGCCGCGCCGCGCGCTCGATTCACTTCGTCAGCTTGCGGTACTTGATCCGGTGCGGCTGGTCGGCGTCCTTGCCGAGCCTGCGGTGCAGATCCTCGTCGTATTGCTGGAAATTCCCCTCGAACCACACCACCTGGCTGTCGCCTTCGAAGGCGAGGATGTGGGTCGCGACGCGATCGAGGAACCAGCGATCGTGGCTGATGACCACCGCGCAGCCGGGGAACGACAAGAGCGCGTCCTCGAGCGCGCGCAGCGTCTCGACGTCGAGATCGTTGGTCGGCTCGTCGAGCAGCAGCAGGTTGCCCCCCTCCTTGAGCAGCTTCGCGAGGTGCACGCGGTTGCGCTCGCCGCCCGACAGCGAGCCGACCTTCTTCTGCTGATCGCTGCCGCGGAAGTTGAACCACGTGCAGTAGGCCCGCGAGGCGACCTCGCGCTTGCCGAGCGCGATCGTCTCCTCGCCGCCGCTGATCTCCTGCCAGACGCTGTTGTTGCCGTTGAGCGTGTCGCGGCTCTGATCGACGTGGGCGATCTTCACCGTCTCGCCGAGCTTGAGCGTGCCGGCATCGGGCTGCTCCTGCCCGGTGATCATGCGAAAGAGCGTCGTCTTGCCGGCGCCGTTCGGGCCGATGACGCCGACGATTCCGGAGCGCGGCAGGCGGAAGGTGAGGTTGTCATAGAGGAGGTTGTCGCCAAAGGCCTTCTTCAGCCCCACCGCCTCGATCACGTTGTCGCCGAGGCGCGGCCCGGGCGGGATCGAGATCTCGGTCGGATCGGCCGACCCCTTGTTCGACTTCGCGACCAGATCCTCGTACGCGGCGAGGCGCGCCTTGCTCTTGGCCTGGCGGGCCTTGGGCGACTGACGCACCCACTCGAGCTCCTGCTTGATCTTCCGCTGGCGCGCCGACTCCTGCTTCTCTTCGTTGGAGAGCCGCGCCTGCTTCTGATCGAGCCAGGCCGAGTAGTTCCCCTTGAACGGGTAGCCGTGGCCGCGATCGAGCTCGAGGATCCACTCGGCGACGTTGTCGAGGAAGTAGCGATCGTGGGTGACGGCGACGACCGTGCCCGGGTAGTCGTGCAAGAAGCGCTCGAGCCACGCGACCGACTCGGCGTCGAGGTGGTTGGTCGGCTCGTCGAGCAGGAGCATGTCGGGCTTCTCGAGCAGCACGCGGCAGAGGGCCACGCGGCGCTTCTCGCCGCCCGAGAGGTTCTCGACCTCGGCCTCCGGCGGCGGCAGCCGCAGCGCGTCCATCGCGATGTCGAGCGCGCGATCGAGGTTCCAGAGATCGGCCGCGTCGATCTTGTCTTGCAGCTTGCCCTGCTCCTCGAGCACCTCGTTCATCTCGTCGTCCGAGAGCTCCTCGCCGAGCTTCGTCGACAGCTCCTCGAAGCGCGTGAGCAGCGCGCGCCCCTCGGCCACCGCCTGCTCGACCGCCTCGCGCACCGTCTTGGCGTCGCCGAGGTCGGGCTCCTGGGCGAAGTAGCCGATCTTCGTGCCCGGGTGCGGCCTGGCCTCGCCGAGGAAGTTCTTGTCGACCCCCGCCATGATGCGCAGGAGCGAGCTCTTGCCCGAGCCGTTCGCGCCGAGGACGCCGATCTTCGCGCCCGGATAGAAGGACAGATAGATGTTCTGGAGGACCTTCTTGTCCGGCGGGTGGACCTTCGAGACGTCCTGCATCGTGAAGATGAACTCGGGCATGCGCCGCTCATAGCGCGGGCGCGCCGGGAGTGCAGGCAGCGCGAGGGCTGCGTTACGCTCGCGCAATGTCGCCTCGCGCCCTCGCCGCCGCCGCGCTGATCGCCCTCGTCTCGTTCGGTTGCAACAGGCCCGAGTGCCACTCGGCGGACCTGCAGACGAAGGACTGCACGTGCGCCGACGGCGCGCAGGGGACGCAGTCGTGCGTGAGCGACAAGTGGGCCGCGTGCGCGTGCAAGCCGGCCGGCGCCGCGAGCCAGCTGCCCGGCGTGAAGGGGGCCGACCTCGTCCCCGGCGGCAAGGAGGTCCCGGCGGAGTTCTGCAAGAACAACTGCAAGGGGGTCGAGCGCACCTGCCAGGGCGCGGGCATCGGCGAGCCGGGCAGCTGCGAGCGCGAGTACAACGACTGCCTCGCGCGCTGCCCGCAGTAGCCCGAGCGGCGCCGTCGCGCGTCACTGCCGCCGGCGCGCCGAGGTGCGCGCATGTGCTCGCGTGTGCCGGGTGGTCGCCCCGAAGGGCGGCTGTTTTCGGAAAACTTTCGGCGCCGCGATCGACGGCCGGGCTCGATGCTTCGCCGCATGGCGACCCCCGCCCGCGGCCTCTCCTCGTTCATTCGCTCGG